>JAFDHQ010000276.1 GCA_019308685.1 Deltaproteobacteria bacterium | reverse complement strand
TGATTCAATATGTTTATAAAATCAGAGATTTCCCAAGCTTCGATGTCTGCCTGAAATTCTATCCACTGGATGCCGTCCCGAAAAAGGGGATACGCCAATTTGTCTTTTTTGGAGTCATCCTGGTAAACCGTTTCATTTTCAAAAAGGAGCCAATCCTTCTCGACATCGAGTCTGAGGTCGCCATATTTTTTTAAAAAGGGATCCAGACGAAACACCACAGCTTGAAGGGACTCTTGATAGATAGCATGATTTTCAGGATACATGGTATGGTTTTTGGCTGCCATAGATAACAAACCGATCACACCCTTGATCATTTCAAGTTTTTGAGATGTTTGCCTTATTTCAAGAATATCACCGTATTTTTTTGTTTGTTCCTCGGTCATGGGTTTCTGGTGGTGTTTCGTTGTTCATTGAACGATGAAAAGGTTGCCCTAAATTGCCTATGCAGCTGATTTTGTGAACCAGGTTTCTCTGTATGTTTACCAGATCTTCTTTCCGCTAAGAATACCATATAAAAAATCTCGTCTTATTATGCTGAGTATCTATCTTATTATCGGAAATAATAGCAATTTTCATTAATAATTATTTTTCAAGTCTGGGGTTTTAATAATAAAGCTTTATCTATGGCGGTATACATGATCTTTTCTGAAGGGCGCGCTGTTTGAACGGTATGCGGTATAGGGATAATTATAATATATTAGAAATCATAGATAGACATAAAATTCAGCTTTTATTTCTCCGCAACATCGGTCGTGAACATAATTTTTCAAGTCAGTATAATTCAGACGCAATGCTCTTGATATTTCATTGATCGAATACCGGCCTGCAAGTTGGACCGCTGCTTGCCACAGCTGTTGGGGAACTGGTTCACGACGGCTTTTTCTGGTTTGACGCCAGTGTTTAAATCGATCGCAAACTTCTGCAAGGCTTGGCTGTAAGGTGAATGTGTTTTGCTGTTCCATCGATTGCCCTCCATATTCTTTTTGACAATCGATGCTAACATACCTTAAAAATCATTGCATGCAGGCTTGCCGGAAAGACACAAAAAGCTGTCGCTTTTTCTCTAGGTTATCCGGGTCGTTGGGTGTTAATTCTGACCCAATTGAAAAACAATTTCGCGATATGATGTCAAGGAACATATCATGTCATTAATAAGCTATTTTTCCTCTGAAACGCTATCAGAATTTCTGCGCCGTTCGAATTACTGGGGCAAGCTAAATAGAAACAAGTATCCGATAAAGATTTATAGAGCAATTTCTGAGCTGTGTGAATGGATTGACTGTCCTTCAAAACACATTTGCTCTGCACAAATTGGTACGAACCTCCATATGAAAACATTGCCCGTGGTTTCCGACCTGACTCGAAAGCACTTTACCATGCCAAGTGGTTATCTATTCTTTGCTTCGATACATTCACTGCTTATGACAACGGTAGTGTTGGGCTTCTAAAGCGGGATTTTAAAAATCCGAATGATTTTATCAGCTTAATGAAACGAATCAGGCTGGACATCATAGCTCATCTGCAACATACAGGCAGAACACTGCAAGAGTTCCGCCAATTTGACAATCCGTCGAAATTTTTTGATGAAATTCCGAGAAATGCTTCAAGACCGATTGGCAATATCATTGATAAACTGTACTTGACACTATAAAAGCACCCAACCAGGCGCTTTCAGCCGACGCAAAAAGCCGCGCGGCTGAAGCGCAACGGTTCACTTTCATAATGACAAATTCTGCGTCAATTACTGTACTCGAAAAAAAATCATATTGACTTAAATCACCTCAAAGTATATATTACGAAGTGTCAACTATAACGATGAAAGGGGGGTATAATATGAAGGCGACTGCAAAAGATCTTAGGTTCCGTTCAAAGGAGTTGCTTAATACGGTCAATAGAGGCGAGGAGGTCGTAATAACCTTCCGTGGCAAGCCCTGCGCCAAATTGGTGCCCTATGGAGAAACAAAGGACCAAAATGGAAAGAGCGAATTGTTTGGAATCTGGAAAGATAACAATATTGTTCAAAACGTAAATGAATATGTCAGGGATTTGAGAAAAGGAAGATT
>JAFDHQ010000275.1 GCA_019308685.1 Deltaproteobacteria bacterium | reverse complement strand
CAGCAGACTCCGGAGCAGTACCCCTGGGCGCCCAGGTGTTCATCCCGGGAGCCGATACATTGCAGCCAGGCAATCTTTTCCGGTTCTTTTTTATCCGAAGGGCGAACCAGATGCCCGCCGTAAGGGCCGGAAGCCGAGAGAATTCTCTCGAATTCCAGGCTGGTGACAATATTGGGGTGCTTTTTGTAGCCAAAGGTGTCATGGACCGCGGGATCAAAGGCTCGACTCCCCTGAGCCAGAACCACCGCCCCCACGTTCAGGGTGATTTTCTTTTCCTGATCGTCGAATTTTATGGCCTGGGTGGGACAAAACTTTTCGCAGGCTTTGCATTTGCCTTTTTTAATGAAATAAATGCACCGTTCCGGATCAATAACGTATTTCAATGGAACCGCCTGGGCATATGGCACATAGATGGCTTTGCGCTTGCTCAAGCTCCCGTCGTATGCATCCGGCACTTTTTTAGGACATTTCTCAGCACACAAACCGCAGGCAATACATTTATCCATATCCACGTAGCGGGGATGCTGTGTTACGGTAACCTCAAAATTTCCAGGTTCCCCGGAAATGTGATTGACTTCTGACAGGGTAAGCAGCTCTATATTAATATGCCGGCCGACCTCGACCAGTTTGGGTGAGAGAATTCACATGGCACAGTCATTGGTGGGAAAGGTCTTGTCAAGTTGACATCCCACCGATGGAGCCGGACGTTTCAACCAGATACACATAAAAACCGGAATCAGCCAGATCCAGAGCCGCCTGCATTCCGGTGATTCCGCCGCCTACCACCATCACGGCGCCGATCACATGTTTAGACATTGTTTGATTCTCCTGGTAAAACAAAGAGCAATTCTTTGAATGGATGTCGTATTCACCATGTAACGATCACGCTCGTTTTCAATCCTCGAAATAGCGCACTATGCCTGCGTTTGAAAACTCGCTCGGGCCTTCCCGGAAACCAAAATCTACCCTTTATGGATGAACACTAGTTTGCTGGGTTCATCCCGCCCCGGCGGGAGCATGATGGAATTCTGGAATGATGGCGTAACGGCCCGCCCTGGCAGGACTTTCATTTTATAGGTTGTATAAGAATAGAATTTCCGAGACGTATAATTACGTAACGAGTTCTGAATTATATTTTTGAAATTGTGAATATAACATATCTTTAATCCAACCTTTCATCCATATAGGCTGTAAAAAAACATGTCAATAAATTTATACCCAAATCTTGCAAGGGTGACGTTTGCCTGATATGCATTACCATAAGTGAACGGTTGACAACTTTGTAAAGAACCGCTTTTGCAGAATATAAAAAATAGGATGCCATTAAAAGACTTTTGATTTCAAAGTATTGTATAATTTCCCAGAAGGTGGTCCAATGATGCAAAACTACAAAAAAAGAGCGCTTGAAACGGCTGAATTTCTGAGATTTCGTATTTCAACGGTTCCCCAAATCGGCCTTATGACCGGAACAGGCCTTGGAGAAAGCGCGGAATTTTTACACATATCCGAATCCTTTGAATATAAAGATATTCCCAACTTCCCAACATCAACCGTTGAAAGCCATCCGGGTCGGCTTCTTTTCGGGGAGATGGAAGGCAAACAAATCATCGCCATGCAGGGCCGTTTTCATCTTTATGAGGGTTACTCGGAGCTTGAAGTCACTTTTCCCATCCGGGTGATGCAAGTGCTGGGTGTCACGGTTTTGCTAGTTACCAATGCCGCCGGAGGAATTAATCCCCAATTCAATGCCGGCGACATAATGATCATCGACGATCATATTAATTTGACAGGGTCAAATCCTTTGATCGGACCCAATGAGGATTGCTGGGGAATCAGATTCCCGGATATGATCAATGCATACGACCAAAAGTTGGCGGCGGTTGCGGAAAAGGCCGGTAAAAATGCCGGTATTCCTTTACAGAGAGGGACTTATGTTGGACTTAAGGGGCCGTCACTTGAAACACCGGCCGAAGTCCGCTTTCTGAGGATCATCGGTGCCGATGCGGTGGGTTTCTCAACCATACAGGAAGTTATTACGGCCGTCCATGCCGGAATCAAGGTGCTCGGTCTTTCAACCATAACCAATGTTCACGATCCGGATCTGCCGGTTCCAGCAACGTTTGAACAAATAATTGCCGTGGCCAAACAAGCCTTGCCCAGGCTGGAAATGATTATCAGAACGGTTGTGGGGAATATTTAAACAATTTATAGGGTTATTAAAGCAGTCCTTGTATCAAACAGTTATATGCATTATGATAATATTATTATGTATCTTGCAAGAATGAAAATAAAAGATCAGATAAATTATTACATTCGAGACTCCTACAAGGATGGTTCTTACTTAAAAAGTCGCGATGTTTTCGATCTTGGCACTAATCCCTCCAAACACATCATTTATCTCGGTGGACACGGTTATTATTATGATGAAGCCATTGAAGAAACCCTTGCAAAATTTGGACTGTATCCCGATCAGGACGAATTGGACCGTATATTCTGGGATTTTCTGAATCCTGAAATAAAACGGGTAATAAAGGGGTTTCATCGGTCTTTCGACAAATCTAAGACAGATTCAACGGAACCCTATCCGAGTGTTCATATATTCGACAAACGGCGTATCCATTATCTAAAATTTGCTCAAATAGACCAACGCAACTTAAGTAAAATGCCGCTTAAGATGTTTAAAGTGCTCTACGGAAAATCGCGCGATGAGATTGAGCAGTACTTTCTGGTTCAGGAGCGCATTCTTCAGC
>JAFDHQ010000274.1 GCA_019308685.1 Deltaproteobacteria bacterium | reverse complement strand
AAATCCAAAATACAAAACAAATTCGAATCTCAAATGACCCAAACTAATCTCGCCATAGGCCCTGGGTAATCTAACTTAGAAATATGTTAAATAACAGATTGCATAAGCCAATTCAAGTCATTTTATCATTAATTTTTCTGAACTCACCTGGTTTCATAAGCTTGATTCGTTCATTTGTATTCATCTCGCGCTACAAGCAGCGGGGAATCAAATTTAAAATTCCTCATGATAAATTCGGTTTAGCCTTATTGTATGGAAATTTCTTTTTTTTTAGAGCGGCCAGCCGCGTTATATAAAACCGCGAAGCGATTTTATAACTTGATGTTGATTAATTTTACCTTCTAATATATATTTTCAACCTTGAGATTTTAACCCATATTAAAACCTAAATTGAGCGATTGTCGAGGCTTGCCCGCCTCTGGCGTGGTTGCCGCAGATACAAGGAAGATGTCATTCCGCTATAGTCAACTATGCGGGACGGCATCTGACGCAGTAGATGCGGTAAGATCGGCAATCCCGAAGGGTTTCAAATTTTAAAAATATAAATTAAGATAATCCATTAAAAATAAAAGATATTTAATTACCTTTTAAAATTTGAAACGCTCAGTTTAGGTAGAAGGATATTCCGTGACTCAGTTGAACATTTTTATCATCAGAGCGGTATTTGGTGCTGTTTTTGCGGTTGTTTTGACCCGTATGTTTTATGGAAAAGTAGAAATTGTTTATGTCGCAGGGCTCGCCGTTTTTCTGGTGGGCATGGCATATGTTCTGGAGTACTTTAGAAAAAGAAAAAAGAACATTGAGTGAAGTGAGCAAAAGTTAAGGAATATTTCAGATTTGAAACAAATCATCCTCGGGACCGCCGGACACATCGACCATGGAAAGACGGCGCTGATCAAGGCGATGACCGGCATTAACACCGACCGGTTGAAGGAAGAAAAGCGCCGCGGCATTACCATTGAGCTGGGTTTCGCTCACCTGGATCTTCCCAACGGACAGCATCTCGGGATCGTTGATGTACCGGGCCATGAAAAATTTGTAAAAAACATGGTGGCCGGCGCAACCGGAATCGATATCGTTGCCATGGTTATTGCAGCGGACGAAGGCGTTATGCCCCAAACCCGGGAACACATGGAAATCTGCACCCTGCTCGGGGTTAAGCATGGACTTGTTGTTTTGACCAAAACCGATCTTGTGGATGAAGAATGGCTTGAGCTGGTCATCGAGGATATTAGAGATTTTGTCCAGGGAACATTCTTAAAAACAGCTCCGATTGTGCCGGTGTCGTCGGTGACCGGTGAGGGCATGCCCGAATTCATCAAAACCTTGGATGAGTTAAGCGCCCAATTGCCAAACCGACCGCCTTCCAGCCTGTTTCGCCTTCCCGTAGACCGGGTTTTTACCATGAAGGGATTCGGAACCGTGATTACCGGAACCCTGATTTCAGGAGAAGTTCAGGTGGGAGATATGGTTATGCTCTATCCCTCGGGTATTACCTCAAAAGTTCGTGGGATTCAGGTCCACAACCACAGCGTAAACAAAGCTGAAGCCGGCATGCGGACGGCCGTTAACTTTCAGGGACTTGAAAAGGCTTCGGTGTATCGGGGCGATGTTCTGTCAAACCCAGGGGCGTTAAAACCAAGCTACATGGTGGACGTATGGTTAAATTATCTCGGCAGCAATAAAAAACCCATCAAAAACCGCACCCGAATCAGATTTCATACCGGGACCAGTGAAGTGCTCGGCATCCTGATTTTGCTTGACAAAGACGAACTTCTTCCGGGTGAATCCGCCATGGCTCAGTTGCGAATCGATTCTCCTCTCGGACTCATAAAGGACGACCGTTTCGTCATTCGAAGTTACTCCCCGGTACGCACCATCGGCGGTGGAAATATTCTTAATCCCATTCCGCAAAAGCATAAACGGTTTAAATCTGAAATAATTAAGGGATTAAAAAGGTTAATGGATCAAGGCCCCGAAAGCATCATCTCCTATCATGTGGACAAATCCGGTTATCAGGGGATCGTGTTTTCAGATCTTAAAATAATGACCGGTCTGCATGAAAAACA
>JAFDHQ010000273.1 GCA_019308685.1 Deltaproteobacteria bacterium | reverse complement strand
TCAAAAGCTTTTGCAGGGCGTCAAAAAGCACGTATTCAGGATGAAGCCCCACAAAGCGCTGTATCTCTTTACTATTTTTAAATATGACCATGGTGGGAACACATTGAATGCCTAATTTCATTGCCACATCCTGATTTTCATGAATATCCATAGAAGCGATTAGTGCTTTTCCTTTAAATTGATACGCGAGCTTGTTGATAATTGGCTCCTGAAAGTGGCACGGTGCGCACCACGGTGCACTAAAATCTACAAGGGTAACTCCGTTTTCGATTGCTTTTTTAAACTCCCCTCCGGATGGGATCTTTCTTATCCCCATAGTATTCCCTCGGTTTGTGCATTCATATACTATATGAAGCCCTACTCTTATCAATAATCATGCCATGTGTAACGGCAATGTCCATATGTATATGATACCATCACTAAGTTGAGACGTAACTTATTATAATATTATTTAAAACTTAGTTATTACAAAAGACAAAGTGATTTTGGTGGAAAAAATTCAAAACAGATTAAAGACAAAGATAGCGTTACGTCTAATAAAATATAACGTTAGGTAACGTTTTTGTAACGCTTAAAGGTCGGATGGTTGCAGCCGGAATAAAACAATTTAAACAATTTTATAAAAAGATATCGGTCTTACGCCCAAATAAAATACTTGACAAATTAAGGCAGATAGCTATATTGTGGTCAAAAGCTCATAACAGAAGGTGAGAATGTCGAGCCATAGAAAGCTCAGATTTGTTCAAAAACTATGGTGTACAAATTTTAAAGGAAAGGAGGTGTTTTATATGCCTGGATTTAACGGAACAGGACCTTCGGGTATGGGTTCTATGACAGGATGGGGCAGAGGATTCTGCAATCCTTCTCGCACTACTTATGGCCCAAGACCGGTGTTAAGATCCGGATATAGAGGTTATGGTTATGGACAGGGTTTTGGTCAAGGTCGTGGCATCAGGGGCGGTTTCGGACCTGGTTTTGGCCAGGGGCGAGGCCTTATGAGAGTCCTTACGCCATGAAACCCGAAGATGAGGTTAATATGCTTAAAGGTGAGGCCGATGCCGTGAAGAAAGAACTCGATGCCATAAATAAACGCATTAAAGAGCTCGAGTCGGGATCTTCTGAATAATAATGTTGATTAAAATGGCTTTCGGGCCTCCGGATTTGTTTCAAAATTCATTTTTACCGGAGGCCCGGGATACCGTTTGACCGGCTTTTTCAACCACCGATACGGTTCATTTGAGGAACACATTTTCGAGGAAAATACTTCAGTAGCCCGTGTTCCTTGGGTTTGTTTTTAATCGCAAGGAAAATACTTCAGTAGCCCGTGTTCCTTGGGTTTGTTTTTAATCGCAAGCTCAATCATTTGTAGAATGTAGTCATCTTGCTTTTTTTGCCTTAAAGGTGTTTTAAGATCAATTTCCTGATCCGAAAAAAGACAGCCCCTAAGATGCCCTTCAGGGGTCAACCGCAAACGATTGCAATGATCACAAAAGTGATGACTCAGGGCGCTAATCAGCCCAATCTCCCCTTGACCTCCTTTAATTTTGAATCGTCTCGCAGGACCATCATAGGGGTTTGACTTCACAGGTTTCAAGTCTCCAAGAGATTGGATCAGACGAAAAACTTCATCTGAGGATACGAAGCGTCCGGTATCCCACGTTTCTCGTTTACCTACAGGCATAAGCTCTATAAAACGAATATGATAAGGCTTTTTTACGGCCAGATTGGCAAAATCCAATATTTCATCATCATTAACACCTTTTATCGCTACCACATTAATTTTAATGGGATTAAATCCCACATGTTCCGCCGCCTCAAGCCCCTCCCAAACCCGTTCAAAATAATCTCTTCCTGTAATTCGGAAAAATCGGTCAGGCTTAAGAGAATCCAGACTCACATTGATTCGGCAGATACCGCAATTTTTAATGTCGGCAGCAAAACGTTTAAGCAGCACCCCGTTGGTCGTCAGACTGATTTCTTCCAGTCCTTCTATTTTACAAAGCATTTCAAGGAAATTGGTAACTCCATTTCGAACCAAGGGCTCCCCCCCGGTAACCCTGACTTTACGAATACCTTTATGAACACAAAGTATAACGATACGGAGTATCTCTTCATAGCTGAGTATCTCTCGATGGGAAATGAATTGCACCCCCTGCTCCGGCATACAATAAATACATCTCAAATTGCAGCGATCCGTAACAGAAAGTCGTAAGTAATTGATGATTCTGTGGTTGTTATCCAGCAATGGAAATCCTCTTTGTATTTGTTAATAAATTCATTAAAAACGCTTGGGAACACATCCTATTTCTATCATTTTCACTGTATTGTCCGTCATCGTGTGTACTTGCGTATGATTTTTTTTCGAATGGTTCATATTACCTCAAAATCATGCCATCCATAACCTCAATATCCGAATCAGCATAGTAGAATTTCTGAGTTAAACCATAATATCTTGAAATTTTATTCTTGGAATCAATGTACTATAAAAGATTGCGCCCTGTTTGTAAAAATAATTTAAAAAATTAGCAAATAAAAAAAGTAGCATTACCCATAATCAGAAGTAACTCCAAGTAACGATTTTGTAACGCTTAAAGTTCCGAAGCAGTTGATTCCCGGCACGCAAAGTAAAAATAACAAATCGACCCCAAGGACCTATCCCTTAAGGGCCGATTTGTCATTAAGAAGGGGGTAATATGAAAATGGAGGTTGCCAAGTTAAACCCCGTTTAGATGAATCAGCAAATATTATGCCATAAATCAGATTTAATGCACTTTTTTGAAATTAATGTTGAATCGCTTCATTTGGTTCCAGACACTTGTTCTGGATATGCCCAGAATTCGTGCGGCCTGGGATTGATTGCCGCTTGATTGCCGCAACGCATCCATGAGTCGTCGCTTCTTTATTTCATCTAGGCCCACGGATGATGGATCGCCGGTTTCATGTGGGATTTCCATGTTCAAAATATTGAGCGGGAGATGCTCGGGAGCAATCATCGGTCCTTGACAGGCAACAAAGGCATATTCAAGGGTGCTTTTGAGTTCCCTTACGTTTCCGGGCCAAGGGTATCGTATCATAAAATCTAAAGCTTCTGGGGTAATGCCCTGGATTCTTTTTTCGCTTTTCAGATAAATTCTTTGGAAAAATGATTCCGCCAACAGTGGAATATCGCCGGTCCTCTCTCTCAATGGTGGAACCCATATGGGAAGCACATTTATCCGGTAATAAAAATCTTCCCTGAAGACACCTTGGTCCACAAGTTGTTCTAAATCCTTGTTGGTTGCCGTGATGATTCTAACATCAATCCGGATCGGCCGGTGATCCCCCACCCGTTCAATGGTCTTTTCTTCAAGCACCCGAAGAAGTTTTACCTGGGTTGAAAG
>JAFDHQ010000272.1 GCA_019308685.1 Deltaproteobacteria bacterium | reverse complement strand
TAATTGCCGGAACCGTTTCGGGACTCTGTGATGATGTATATTCAAGGGCAAGGATGAACTTAGGCCTTCGACCCGATTGAAATTATAACAAATAGTTTCTTTTCAGCTTCATAATCCTTCTTAAAGATTGAAGCCCTTTCTCTTTAATCCGGTTAAAATCCGAAAAGGATCTCAAAATTTCTTCAAAAGCATTTTCAATATCCGGGCCTTTGTGACAGATCAGGGCGATGTCTATGTCTGCTGAAAGGATTTTCCGGAGAACAGTTTTGATATCATAATGTTTTTTAATGGCGCCCATGTCCAGATCGTCGGTCATGATGACGCCGCCATACCCCATTTGTCTGCGAAGAAGATCATGGGCAATGATTGCTGACAGACTCGCGGGCCACCAGGCATCCATCTTTGGATAACGAATGTGAGAAAGCATGATTCCGGCCACGTCATTGTCTATAGCGGCTTTGAACGGAAGCAGGTCGGTGGTTTGCATGGTGTCAGCATCAATATCCAGGTCGGAGATCTCATCATGTGGATCCAGTACGATGCGGCCGATTCCCGGGAAATGTTTTGCCACCGCCATAATATTATTTGCCTGAAGATGATCGATAATCACGGTTCCCAGTTCAGATACCCACAGGGGATCGTGGCCGAATACACGGGTTGCCTGGACACTGTCTATGCCTTGGGGGGCAACATCCAATACGGGCGCAAGGTTCATGTTGACTCCGATTTCTGTGAGTTCTGCGGCCGTGACCCGGGCAAAGTGAATCGCATCTTCAGGGCCTTTCATTTTGGGATTCCCCGGGAACTGGGTGAACGGTTCTTTGAGTCTGGCGACTTTTCCGCCTTCCTGGTCAATAGAGATAAACAGCGGCGGCTGGCCGCAGGAGCGGGCATATTCCTGAACGGATGAGCACAGATGTGTGATTTGGTCGGGATTTATAAGGTTCCTTGCAAAAAGGATGATTCCGCCCACCTTTAAGGTTTTAATAAGGAATCTGAGGTCCGGGTTGAGTTCGGTTCCGTCAAATCCCACCATCAGCCGCTGGCCTGCCGATTGTTCATTTGAAAATGATGCAATATCCATTTTTGTACCTTCTTTTTATGTCAAAACATTTCGCCACCAAGACACCAGGACACGAAGATGAATTTTAACAAACAGATTTCCTTTATGTCTTTGTGCCTGTGGCAATTTGTTCCGGTTTATCCGTGCCAGGATTTAACAAGCAAATACCATCCCCACCCACCCTTTCTCAACTGCTTTCCAGGCACATCTAAAGTCTTTTCGGGAGAAACTATTCAAAACGTCCGGCACTTCATCTGTTTTGATTCCTGAAACTACAACCATACCCGGTTTTTCTGTTATTTTTGAAATGTGAGAACAAAGCCGTGTAAGGGTTGGATACCTGAGGTTGGCGGTTATCAGGGAAAATTTTTCATTGATATTTTCTATGTTACGATCGAGAATCTGGATTTGATTTTCCATGTTGTTCAATATAACATTTTTTCCGGCTTCTGATCTTGAACAGGGATCGATGTCAATTCCCAATGCCTTTTTTACTCCTAAGGATACGGCCGCTATTGCGAGAATTCCGGATCCGGTTCCAATATCCAGGATCCGGGTATGGTTGGTTTTAACCAAAAGATTTTTTTCGGATAATGCCACTTCTATTCCCCTGACGGCCAGCCGGGTGGTGGGGTGTTCTCCCGAGCCGAAGGACGCACCTTGCGCTATAACAATGGCGATCTCGTCAGATTTAGGGGTATAATGCATCCCGGGGGGGTTAAGAACAACCCGTTTTGAGATTCGGGTGGGCTTGTTAAAGGATTGTTCCAGGAACGAACAGCCAAAATTATACGTATAGACCAGTTGGCGATCTGCCACCAGTTCGTTTATGGCCCTTTTTAGTACTTTTTTAGGGACCGCAAATTGTTGGGAGAGTCTTTTTTCCAGTTCACCGTAAGTGAGCCTTTTTTTAGATTCAGAGACGGTTTCAAACACCTTTTGGCGGATTGCTCTAATATCCGGGGGTGTCTTTTGGACAATTTTTTCAGATACGGTCATCATTTTTTTTATTTGTCCTGAAAAACCTGGT
>JAFDHQ010000271.1 GCA_019308685.1 Deltaproteobacteria bacterium | reverse complement strand
AGCTTCTTCCGGAAGGAGGAAATCTCAATCTTTGCCTGACCTGCGGCGCCTGTTCTTCAGGGTGTCCTGCCACGGGACTGGAAGATATGGATCCCAGAAAGTTTTTGCGCATGGCCGCCCTGGGCATGGACGAAGAAGTTATGAGTACGCCTTGGGTCTGGATGTGCACCATGTGTACCCGCTGCATTTATGTATGTCCCATGAAAATCGATATCCCGCAGCTGGTCTTCAACGCCCGGGCGAGCTGGCCCAGGGAAGAACGACCCAAAGGGATTATGGGATCTTGTGACATGGCATTGAGAAATGACAGCTGCAGTGCTATGGGTACCGCTGAAGAAGATTTCAAATTCGTTGTAGAAGACGTACTTGAAGAATACCAGGAAGCGCAGCCTGAATTCAAAAACATGCAGGCGCCCGTCAACAAAGAGGGGGCCGAGTTCTTTTTGAACCAGAACTCCAGAGAGCCGGTGACCGAACCGGACGAAATGGTCCCTCTCTGGAAAATTCTACACTTGGTGGGCGCCGACTGGACTTACGGTACCAAGGGATGGGCGGCGGAAAACTACTGCATGTTTCTGGCGGATAACGAGAGTTGGGAGCATATTATAAAGGTCAAGGCCAAAGCAGTGGATGATCTCAAGTGCAAGGTCTGGCTCAACACGGAATGAGGGCACGAATTTTTTGCAGTCCGGGTCGGGCTGAAAAAATTCAACATTGAGCACAATTTTGAGTGCAAGAGCATTATTCAGTATTATGCCCAATGGATCAGGGAAGGGAAACTGAAAGTTAATTCCGATTGGAACAAAGATCTCGGAGTAACATTTACCGTACAGGACCCGTGCCAGCTGGTTCGTAAGAGTTTGGGCGATCCGGTGGCGGATGACCTGCGGTATGTTGTTAAAGCCGTTGTGGGAGAGGAAAATTTTGTAGAAATGGCTCCCAACAAATCTAACAACTACTGCTGTGGCGGCGGAGGAGGATTCCTTCAGTCCGGGTTTCCCGAAGCCAGACGTGATTACGGCAAACGAAAGTTTGAGCAGATAATGGCGACAGGGGCGGATTACTGTATTACACCGTGCCATAACTGCCACGCACAGATTCACGACTTGCATGAACATTTTGGCGGGAAATACCATACCACTCATTTATGGACGTTAATATGTCTTTCCCTGGGGATTCTCGGACCCAATGAACGGGAGTACCTTGGAGACGATCTCAAGGAAGTTATGATTTTTCATCCGGAGACCGAGATGTAGAAGGCGCATTTTGCAACTAACGAGTTTTAATCATACTACAATTGGCAAATCAATTTTCACATGCAGGTTTATTGCGTATTCGGTGATGAACGGGTTATGCGTTCAAAATCTCCCACCATATTTTCGGCTGTACTTGAGCGGCTCGGGATAAAGGGGCAATATGTGCCGTTTAAAATTGCTCCCGGCCAGATCGGTCAGGCTGTGAAAAGCATTAAGGTTCTGAACATCTCCGGTGCGAATGTTACGATTCCTTACAAAGAAGAAGTCGCACCCCATTTAGATGTCCTATCAGAAGGAGCGAATATTATCGGTTCGGTGAATACAATTGTATGCAACGGAGATATTCTCAAAGGTTACAACACCATCGCCATTGGTTTTATGGACGCTTTAAATGATGCGCGGTATGATGCGGAGGGCAAGTCGGCCCTTGTTTTGGGTACGGGCGGAGCCGCCCGGGCAATTGTCTTTATTTTAAACTGGCTGCGAACAAGCTCTGTTTTTGTTGCCGGCCGTAACCCGGAAAAAACCGGAAATATTGTCGATTGTTTTGGGGGGAAAGCCATACCCCTTTATGATCTTGAGAACCAACCGTTGGCCGTAAACATAGTGGTGAATGCCACCTCTGTTTCAAGTCCTGATGAGTCGCCGGAGATGGCTTCATTGCTTGAAAGATTCAAGGTAAAGGGTTGCGAATTGGTGCTCGATCTTAATTATGGCCGAAGTGAAAATTTTTGGCGGGATCTGGCCCGGCGCAACAGGGCACAGTTTATGGATGGTCTATCCACACTTGCATACCAGTCCAGACGAACTCTGGCTCTCTGGACGGGTATTCAGGCGCCCCCGGAGGAATTCCTGAAAGC
>JAFDHQ010000085.1 GCA_019308685.1 Deltaproteobacteria bacterium | reverse complement strand
AGTCTGGTCTTTGTCGTTTAAATGGCATCTTCTCCTCCTTATATTGTTGTTTGGTTAAGAAGATACCACAAAATAAAGTGTATTGCAACATTATTTAGGAATCATTCTACTAGTGTCCATCCATAAACGGCATCTTTCGGCTTCCGGCGGCGTTCTCGCTCGTTTTCAATTCTCGACATATTGCACTATGCCTGTCGAAGATCCCGTGATGTATTCGGGGCGGTTGAAAACTCGCTCGGGCCTTGCCAGAAACCAAAAACTACCATTTATGGGTGGACAATAACTAAGAATCAAAGAAGGATGGCAATGTCGCGCAAATGGTAGGCTAGATTTTTAAGAAATTAGCACAGAAAATTGTGCACTAGTGAACAAAAAAAAATTTAAGTATGTTAAATCATGAAAGAAGAACGAAATGAAAAGCTTTTGGAAAAATGGGGAGCAAAAAAAGAACTGAATCATAAGAAGCAACCTCTCCTTGTTTTAGTATCACTGAGTTTCAAGATCGGGCAACAGTGGGCAAGCAATCAAAAAAAGGATGATCTGATTTCTCGATTTGAAGAATTCTATAAAGACTGGGCTGAGGATCGATTGACCAACCAACGATACAAAATGCTGTACCAAGAATTAGACCCTGCTTCGATGGTAGCTGAAATGTCCGATACGTTAAACCGGGCATTGGTTGACCCCCAGGTTGCCGAAGCCATGCTGGAGAACTTTTACCTGTTTGAAAAAGGAATGGTTTGGGGGATTATGTCGGCAATGAGGAATATAATTTAGTGTTCATCCAGAAATGGTCTTGATTTTTCACGTCGAATAGTGTATGCATGTCTCTGAATTTAATAGAATATTTTATTATCCGATTGATATTGATGAATAGATTTTAAAAAATGGATATGCTTTCCCGATTTAAGAATGAATGACAGCGCATTAAATTTGAAAACACACCCATATACATTCGCCCGGCCAGACCGGATTGGTTTGTGCCCAACACCGCTGCGGATCAGTTATTGACAGATGGGTTTGACAAAAAAATCTCACATGAAATCAGATTGTTATTAAATTGTTATTTGGAGAAAATTGTAATGGCCAAAAAACCGACCTATGAAGAATTGGAACAAAGGGTTAGGAGTTTAGAACAAGATGTTTTAAAACTCAAATGGACCGAGGAGGTACTGAGTAAGAGCGAGGAGCGGTTTCGGATTATTTTCAACAATGCTCCCCAGGGAATTGCACTCGCAAATCAATCGGGCCGCTTTTTAAAAGTAAATTCAGCATGGGAAAATATGTTTGGTTATAACGAAAAGGAATCCCAACAACTCACTATTCAGGGCATAACTTCTCCAGAAGATATAAAGATTTCCACAGAGAAACTGGCAGATTTGTTCAGGAGAGACATCGGCTGCTACAGATTTGAGAAACGCTTTAAAAGAAAGGATGGCTCTATATTTTGGGGAGATCTTTCGGTTTCTTTGATTCATGATTTGGAAAATGGTTTTAAGATTGCGCTGGGTGTGGTTGTGGATATCACTGAGCGCAAACGTTCAGTGAATGCACTGCGAGAGAGTGAAGGAAAACTCAATGCTATGCTGCAGTCTATTGGTGATCACATCAGCATGATGGATGAGGACTTAAATATTATCTGGACCAATAAAACTGCCGAGAAAATCTTTGGTAAGGATATTATAGGTAAGAAATGCTATGAAGTATACCATCAAAGAAAAGAGTCCTGTGAACCCTATCCCTGCATTACACTGAAGGCATTTCGGGACGGAAAGGTTCATAAGCATGATACCCAGGTGATCGATCAATACGGCAAAAAGATGTTTTTCCATTGTACTGCTAATGTCGCATTAAGAGATAAAGAGGGAAAACCCACAGCGGTAATGGAACTCTCCAGGGACATCACCGATCAAAAGCAGGCAGAATCAGCCCTGATAGAAAGAGGTAAAGAATTAGAGAATAAAACGCATGAGCTTGAGGAAGTCAATGCTGCATTGAAAGTCCTTTTAAAACACAGGGACGAAGATCAACAACACATCGAAGAGAAAATTGTTGCCAATGTGAAGGAGCTTGTTTTGCCCTATGTTGAAAAACTGAATAACAGCCGACTAAATGATCGGCAGATGGTATATTTAAATATTATTAAATCGAATCTTGAGGATATTATTACTCCATTTCTACACCAGTTGTCCTCAAAATATTTCAATCTTACCCCCAGAGAAATTCAGATTGCCGGTCTTGTTAAAGATGGCAAGACAACCAAGGAAATCGCTGAATTATTGAATTCCTCCACGGGTACCATTGATTTTCACCGCAACAATCTTAGAAAGAAACTGGGTCTGCGAAATACAAAAACAAACCTAAGGTCCTTCCTTTTGGCTCTCCCATAATATAAGTTTTTACCCTATATTAAGCCTATAGTTTTTAGCTATTTACTTTTTGATTGTTTATTGCAAAATTGTTTTAAAAAATCAGTTCTTTAATAACCCATTTAACTTTAAGTTAAGCTGAAGAGCCAAGCTTTGTTATGCGGGTCGATGAGTGCATACTATTTTTACCCCTTTTTTTACACATGTAGCTCAAGCGCAAAGATTTAACAGAGAAAAACCATGTACTCATCACCCGCATTGCCCGAAGGCCATTGCGAGCACTCAGGTCAGGCAGACGGGCTCAAAAGCACGGATGGCAAACTCCTTCACTTCATAGATGATCCGTCGGCCATACAAGATAAAGCCAAACCGTCCCAGGGTTAAAGAATTGAGCAAAAACTCCCTAACGGATAGAAGACGGCCTGCTATGCAGAATGGAGACAAAACCAAAGATTATTAGAATGTTAGGCTATATAAATTCAGATGAGAAACAAGTTATGGCGACATTTATCATAGATAATGGAGGCGTCCGCTCAGGATTAGAAAGGCGTCAATTTTCATATGACAAGCATATTCCTGAGCGCAGGTCTGCCAGGGATCGAAGAAACGGACTTGATAGAAGACGGAAACCCAGAATATCTGAATATTAAGCATAGTATGGCCAAGAAGGGCATAGAAACCATAATGGAGCTTCGACGGGATTTTCCAGATGTAAAGATAATTGCCATATCCGGAGGCGGGCATAACCATGCGGAACACTATTTATGGCCAGAATTTTCGGGGTTCGGAGAACATTTGCCAAACCTATTGCACGGGAAGAACTTTTAAAAGCGGTAAGGGAACTTTTAAATTGAAACTCTACGATTCACACGATTCATAGCTTAGATGAAAAAATTCGGTGGATTTTGTTGACACACAGGACTGACACAATAATTCAATTTCTGTCAAGCAAGGCATATGGGTGAAAAAGAGAATAAATTTATGAAAACAGTTTATGTATACGATACCGATCAAGCAACGATAACCTGTCCCGAATGCGGATTTTCGAAAAATATAGGGTAATAAAGGTCCGGGGTCGCATGGTCGGGGCAAATTACAGTATTCCACATTTTTATGACCGGGAACTGTGCTTTTACTTGAATATAAATTGAATGTGCTACAATAACGTCTGACAATTCGTGGTTGTGCGAATGGGCCTACTCCCGGGCGTGTTCATTGGCCATCCGAATGATCTGATCCATGGTCATCTCCGGCAGCGTCTTTTGGTCTACGATCATCTGAGCCATTTCGATGATGTCATAGTGGTTCGCGCCGATATGTCTCGCCACCACACCGATGGTACACTCTTCCCGGGCACATATTTTATGCCAATTTTCTTCCGTACAATTCTCGACAAATGTCATCACTTGAGAATTAAAAGTCCTGAGACGTTCAGCTAATTTTTCGGCTCGCTCGTTCATAGCCAACCTTCTTCATGAATGAACTGTTTAGATAGTGTCCATCCATAAATGAGGATTTTTGTTCAAGATCAAGACATGTGAAAAAAATAACCACCCCAGATAAATAGGCTTCGCATTTCACGGGGCAGGCATATGGTTAATATTCCGAGGATTATTTTTAACACCTCTTCTCTAAAACAGGAGTCAAAATTTTGACATCTGTGTCATTTAACGTAAAAACTTAGTCGTTTTATCCGGTTCATCACTTCACGGTATAATATTTAACTGTTTGTAATAAAAAGAATTTATTTGTTTGCCTTATTATGGTACGGTTCCTGCTATAATAAATCTGATAAGGTGTTTCCAATTCTTGAAAGGTAGGTTGTTGTCTACGGAAATTTGTTAGAAGTGGGTTCAAAACCTTCAATCAGGTTCAAAGTCAAGGCGGGGCGAGGGATTCAAACGCAGGAATATATGTAATATTTCGAGTATTGAATCCCTCGGTCCAACACAGGATTTGGGCCTGAGGGGAGGTTTTGAACCCACTTCTAAGCAAAACACAGGAAATCATTATGAATAAAAAGCCAACGGTTGAGGAATTAGAACATAAGATCGAGAAATTGGAGGAAAGTGAAAAAAAGTATCGTCAGCTTTTCGAAACTGCCATGGTTGGAATCTATCGAACCCGTATCAATGACGGAAAAATTCTTGCGGCGAACCAAACTTTAGCAGAGCTGATGGGTTATGATTCAGTGGATCAGTTTGTTAAAGAATATGTGACGTCCAAACATTATACCGACCCCAAACGTCGTGAAGAGTTGCTTTATCAGATCCGATCACAAGGCAGGGTTGATGGTTTTGAAATTGAAATGGCCCGAACCGATGGATCTCTTGTTACCATTGAAATTAGTGCAGCGGCTTATCCCGAACTCGGATACCTCGAAGGAGTTGTCATCGACATCACCAAGCGCAAGCAGGCTGAGGATGCGCTGAGGGAGAGTGAGCGCAAATATTTCATTCTGGTTCAAGAATCTCCGGATGCTATTATTTCACTGGATAAGAAAGGCCATTTACTATCTTTCAATCCGGCGGCTGAACGTAAAAGCGGATTTTTAGCAAAGGAGGTTATGGGGAAACACTTTGCCAAGATTGGCGTCTTGGCAAAGCAATCCATCCCCAAAGCCTTAAAGGAGTTTGCGCTGGTTATTACAGGCATAGAACGTCCACCATTTGAATTGACCATTATGCGCAAGGATAAAAGCTATTTATTCATGGAAGCCAATCCTCGCTTGATAAAACACAAAGGGGAGAAAGCATGGATACAGGTAACGCTTCGAGATATTACAGATCGAAAGCTGGTCGAAGCAGAAAAAAAGCGGCTCGAAACCCAACTTCAACAATCTCAAAAGATGGAGTCCATCGGGACCCTGGCCGGCGGCATTGCCCACGATTTCAACAACATCCTTTATTCCATCATTGGATATGCCGAATTGGCATTAGATGATGCTGAAACAGGAACCCCGTTATATGAAAATTTGCAGGAATTACTGATCGCCTCCCATCGTGCCGGAGACCTGGTCAAACAGATCCTCACATTCAGCAGACAGGTGGATCAGACACTGAAACCATTAAAAATTCAGATGGTTGTCAGAGAGGCGTTGAAGCTCATCAGATCTTCTTTGCCGAGCACCATTGAAATCAACCAAAACATCAGCAATACCTGCGGGTTGGTTATGGCCGATGCTACCCAGATTCATCAGGTTGCCATGAATCTTTTGACCAATGCCTTTCATGCCATGGAGGATCAAGGTGGAAAACTGGATGTCACCCTGAAAGAGATTGATCTATATATGGATGACTTAAAAGATCCGGCCATGCTTCCCGGTTCATATGTTTGTTTAACAGTGGCGGATACCGGCGCAGGCATTGATAAATCTATCATTGATCGTATATTCGAACCCTATTTTTCGACCAAGGAAAAAAATAAAGGCACCGGGCTGGGCCTTTCCATGGTGCACGGCATTGTCAAAAGCTATGGAGGCAACCTAAGAGTATACAGTGAACCGGGCAAAGGAAGCGCATTTCATGTTTACCTGCCGGTCATCCAAACCCAGGCTGAAACAAAGGAAACCCAGATTGTATCACCTGTGGAAGGGGGCAAAGAACGAATCCTTTTGGTTGATGATGAAGAACAGATTGTTCGAATGTCACAACAGATGCTGGAACGACTCGGTTACCAAGTCACTGCCCGAACCAGCAGCATTGAAACACTGGAAGCGTTTCGGGCAGCTCCGGACAAGTTCGATCTTGTCATTACCGACACAACCATGCCGAATATGACGGGTATTGACCTTGCCAGAAAACTCATGGAAATAAGATCTGATATTCCGATTATCATTTGTACCGGATTTTCCGAAAAAATAAGCCGGCTCAAAGCAAATAGCATGGGCATTCGCGGATATGTCATGAAGCCGGTGGTTAAAAGTGAACTTGCAAAAAAAATCAGAGAAGTGCTGGATCAGAACTGAAAACACCCCTTTTTACCCTAATTACAGGTAAAATCTGGTCTTGATTCTCCTGGCCGTTTCATTTATGTATTTATTTGAATTTATATAAAGATCCAGTCACCTTCTCCATCAACTTCCCCAAAGATCGGTGCTAAGCGGATGGCAAAAAGGGACGTTTTGCAAAGGTCTCAAAGATTATTTGTAGATCATATCAAACAGCTTGCCTGCGGTTTTTTTATGCAATTTCTTGAGTATTTTATATTCTTCGAGAGCGGCATCTTTCCGGCCCGCATTGAGATAGAAGACCCCCATATTAAAATGGGCCGGCACGAAATCGGGGGCGATACGAATGGCCTGCTTGTAGGCCGCGACCTCCTTATTTAAGTTGCCAAGATTACCGTATATAATCCCTATGTGATAATATGCCTCCGGTATTTCGGGATTGATTTCAAGAGCCCGTTTAAAGGCATGGATCGCGTCCCGATACCTTTCCAGCTTTCCGTAAATGATCCCGATGTTATAGTGGGACGACGCGTAATCCGGATGAATCCGTACCAGCTGTTCAATGGCTTCCTTCTCGTCATTGATCCGCTTCTGCCCGCTGTATATTTCAGCACCGGAATACGTCCCGATGTATTGATGTGGGGTTAAGGCACGTTCAGCATCAATGTTCCCTAAGATTTGATGAACTGCTAATGGCGGAGTCAAACACTACCCCTAAAAAGGGTGGCTTGATGGTGACCCTAGAAGGGTCTTCAATAAAAGCTTATTCACCGCAGAGCCTCAAAGATCGCAGAGTGTTTTGCACATTATTTGTTCAGCCACGCTTTTTGTGGCAGGACTTGACAAATTATCTGTGGTCACCCTGTTAAATGCTACCTTTGGTAGCCCTCCTCCGGAGGATTTAACAGGGTAAATGTGGGTCTGCCTGTCGGAGTGAAACGGAGATCCCGATCTTTCGGGGCCCCGTAGCTCCCCGTTGAAGCACCGGGACATGGCCGGAAGATGGTACTGGGGCGGTTAATGATACTATTTTTGTAACATATTGAATCACCTAATCATTTTCATTGATTTTTTCTCTTTATTCAATTATAGATTACCAGAACTTTTTTTAGCAGGGAGAATATCGGGAACGCCTCTTGATTCTCCTGCCTTGATGATCACCTGCTGCCGCTTCACTGAGACCTTTGAAAAACGTTCAATTTTGTTCAAGATCAAGGCAATTCTGCAGGATAGCAGAATTGGACAAAAGGGGGCGTTTTGTAAAGGTCTCTAAGAGTATGTCCGATAATATAAGGACGTTCCCAATCTGAATCTCTTATACAATTATATAATATCACCGCGCAAAATTTAGGTAGAAAAACACATAATTTCATAATCGTTTCGGAATCCGTCCCGATGTATTGATGAGGGATTAAGGCACGTTCACTATGAACGTTTGCAAGGACCCGAAAACTGAAAATTATATTTTTTTGAAGTCTGCTAATCAGTGGTGACAAGATATAAGGTGGGGAAAAATGATGAGAAAAAGAACTCATTTTATCAAACTCATTAAATTATGGGGAATCATTTTCCTGACAGGCATTGGTGTAAGTATTGTTGCAATTGATGTTATCGACTCTCATCGTGAATTCAATTTCCGCGCCGATCAAATGCGCGCAGATTACATTGCCCGTCAGAAACAAATCATCAAACAGGAAGTTAATCGTGTGGTTGATTTGATTTCTTATGAAAAAACACAAAGTGAAATATTGACAAGACAAAAGATCAAATCCAGGGTTTATGAGGCCTATTCTATCGCTCAACATATCTATCAACAGAATAAAACCGCAAAAAGCGAGGCTGAAATTCAAAAGATGATCCTGGATGCTTTAAGACCCATCAGATTCGAATACGGAAGCGGTTATTATTTTGTCACTCGTCTGGATGGCGTTGAAATGCTCTTTGCCGATAAACCGGAAATGGAAGGATTAAATCTGCTGAATGTTCAGGATACACGCGGCCAATATGTGATTAAAGATATGGTTGCCATGGCAAAGCGATCCGGCGAAGGCTTTTATGAATACCACTGGACAAAACCGGATTCGGAAGGGAATGACTTTAAAAAAATATCTTTTATCAAACGATTTGAGCCCTACGACTGGTTTATCGGGACCGGTTTGTATGTTGATGATGTGGAGGGTCAAATAAAAGCAAACCTGCTTTCGACCATCAGCAGAATACGGTTTGGCAAAGAAGGATATATTTTTATTAACCGATTAAACGGGGATACTTTAGTGTCAAATGGAAAGCTTTTTTCCGGAACAAAAAAACTATGGGAAGTTTTTAATAAAGACCCCGAAAAGATGAAAGATATTTTTGACAAGGAGTATAATGCCGCTTTAAAACCTCAAGGGGATTATATTTATTACTCCCATGTTAAATTAACGACCCCAAACAAAGAATCGCCGAAAGCCTCTTTTATTTGTGGAATACCTGACTTGCAATGGCTGGTCGGCGCCGGCGTATATCTTGATGATGTGGAAACGGATATTGCCGTGATGCAAACCAAATTAAACGATCAGATAAAGGGAAAAATGTTTTACTCCATTCTGATTGTTATGGGAATCGTCGCGCTCTTTTTCCTGTTTTTCAGCCGGTTGAACCGAGGACTCAAGAACGATCTCAATCTTTTTGTCTCATTTTTTAACCGGGCAGCGTACTCCGATGAAGAAATTGACCGAAAAACGATTAAATTTGTGGAGCTTGACCAGATGGCAGAATACGCCAACAAAATGCTGACGGACCGCAAGCAGGCAGAGGATGCGCTACTGGAAAAAGAGCGTTTTCTCCAAAACGTTTTCGACGGGATACAGGATGGGATCAGCGTTTTAGATCCAGAACTGAACATTATCCGTGTCAACCAATGGATGGAGAAGCTATACAGCGACCATAAGCCTCTGATTGGGAAAAAATGTTATGACGTCTATCAACAAAGAGAAAGCATATGCCCATGGTGCCCATCGGTTAATGCCATCAAAACTGGAGAACCTCAGAACGAAATCGTCCCGTATCCAACGGAAGAGAATCCCGAGGGATGGGTCGATGTTTCCGCCTACCCCATGAAAGATGCCCAAGGCCGAGTGTTGGCAGTTATTGAATATGTCAAAGACATCACCGATCGTAAGCGGGTGGAAGAAGCGCTCAGGGAGAGCGAGGAAAAATATCGTACGGTTCTTGAAACAAGTCTCGATCCTATCGTGGTCTATGATATGGAAGGCAAGGTGACATTCTTTAACCCTGCCTTTACGCGTATTTTCGGATGGACCCTGGAGGAACGGCTGGGCAAGAAAATGGATCTTTTTGTACCTGATGATGCCTGGCCGGAAACTCGAAAAATGATTGAGAAAGTGCTGGCCGGAGAAAACTTTTCCGGTTTTGAAACGCTTCGATACACCAAAGAAAAAAATATTGTTCATGTAAATATCAGTGCGGCGATTTATAAGGACCAAAACGGCAAGCCCATCGGCAGTGTTATAAATCTAAGAGATATCACCGAACAAAAGAAACTGGAAGGTCAGCTCCATCATGCGCTGAAGATGGAGTCCATCGGGACTCTGGCCGGCGGCATTGCCCACGATTTCAACAATATTATTGGAATCATTCTCGGGAACACTGAACTGGCGATGGATGATGTTCCCGAATGGAATCGTGCCCGATTCAATTTGGAAGAGATCCTGACAGCCAGTCGCCGAGCAAAAGATATGGTCCGTCAACTCCTTAGTTTTGCGCGTAAAACACAATTGGAGAAAAAACCCACGGATATCATCCCCATTGTCAAAGACTCACTCAAATTACTGCGGTCATCACTTCCCACAAGCATTGAACTTCGCCAAAATATTGCGAAAAACATTGCTACCATTATGGCAGACCCCACGCAAATCAACCAGGTTCTTATCAATCTTTGTACCAATGCGGATCATTCCATGCCGGATGGCGGTGTTATTGAAGTCACCCTTAAAAATGTAGCGCTTGATGAAGATACGGCAGCTCAACATGCTGATGTAACCCCGGGACGATATGTAAATCTAATTGTAAGCGACACCGGACACGGCATTTCCCAGGAAGAAATTGACCGGATCTTTGACCCCTATTTTACCACAAAAGAACTGGGGAAAGGTACGGGAATGGGTTTGGCCGTGGTTCACGGTATCGTCAAAGGGCATAACGGTTTAATAACCGTTCAAAGCGAGATTGGAAAAGGAACGACCTTCAGCATCGTTTTTCCTGCAGTTGAAAAACAAGCCGTCTCAGAACCTGAAACCGGTGAAGAACTTCCGACTGGAGATGAAAGAATACTTTTTATTGATGATGAAGAACCGTTAGTAAAAATGGGGCATCAAAGACTGGAACGACTGGGGTATAAAGTTGATGCGACCACAAGCCCGATTGAGGCGTTGGAACGGTTTCGATCCCGGCCGGATCAGTTCGATTTGGTAATAACGGATCTGACCATGCCCAAAATGACCGGTGACAGGCTGGTTAAAGAAATCCTGAACATACGACCGGACATTCCTGTTATCTTATGCACCGGATTCAGCGAAAAGATAGATGAAAAAAAAGCAAATGCCATAGGTGCTGCCGATTACATTGAAAAACCACTGGATAAGCGTGATTTTGCATTTAAAATTCGAAAGGTGTTAGACAAAACGTAAGGCCTAACGTCATTAAGGTGGCGAATGGGCACCTCCGATAGCGTGCCGAAAAATTTTGATTCTCAAAGCGATAACATCATTTGTTAAGGCTTGCTTTTTAGGGCGGGACCTGCCAAATTATTCGTGTTTATCCGCGTTCATTCGCGGTGGATTAAAACAAAAGAAAACAAAACAGGTGAAAAAAATGTCAACGATGAAGCGCTCTGGTTTTTTTATACTGTTGATTACGGTCATGGTGGCATTGGGCGTGTCCAATCCGGCACAGGCCGACAAATTCCTT
>JAFDHQ010000084.1 GCA_019308685.1 Deltaproteobacteria bacterium | reverse complement strand
CCTATGAAAAGAGGTTTTTGGGAGAGCGGATAGGCCGCGTCCCGGAAAAGCAGATGGGTCGGTCGCATCTTTTCGGGAGTTTCATAAGCAATGGTTTGGGTAACTTTCGGTTCTGCCTGCCGCCAGGGACGGCTGGTGAAAAAGGATGCCCCATTACCGGAGTGCCGATCTCCCAACTGGTCCCAGATCCGCAAAACACCCAAAGCGCCGGCGCCGGGTTCGAGTTCCATGATTTCGCAATGATCAATTTCTGATAGTTTATCCCTTAATCCCGGTAGGCGCGCGATTCGATGAGTCAGCTGGAGGGCAATCAACAGGCTGTTTTTCCCGTGCGCATCTCGCATGTTTACAATCGAACGGCAGATGTCGTTATACACGGCCTCGCTTTTTTGTTTTAGCAGGTCCCAGTGCAAGGGCGTTCGATAACGATGTCTTCCGTGTGATATTTCAAAGATAAACGATAACTGACTTTTAAAAATTTCCAGCGCAGCGGGTAAACGGTTATATATTTCCTGTTCGGTGACCGCCTGATGAAGCGGATCGAACCTGGTGGACCGCACAAATTCTTCGGCAATGGATTCTACCCAGCCCCGGTATAAATGCTCGAGATTAATTTCCTGGACGGTCACCGAATTTTCCCGGGTCAACTGCTCATCCTGACGGAGATAAACCATCTCAAACCGGTGCAAATGAATATCCAGATGCAGCAGCATGGCATCCGGAAAAGGATGAAATGATGCGGCTATGGGAAGAGATACAAACCCGTTAACCGGAATGGACAGTTCGCGGGCCATGCCCAGTATAAGTCCCAGTTGTTCCCGATTGTAATCGTCGGGTACGGCGATAATCATCTCGTCGCCATGAATTTTAATATGTTCCCAGATGTGGGATAGGTGAGCACAGGCGATTTCAGCATGATTCTGCGCATGCCGATGCTTTTGTTTCAGGGGCTCCGTATTCAATTGATCCCAGAATCTGTTGATGACCTGAAGCGGAAACAGGTGTGCCTTGCTTGCTGCGTTATTTCCAACAAGCAGACGCTTTTTTTCCGGGATGGCAAACCCCGGGCTTTCTTGCTTGTGTCCGTCGACCTCCAATAATCTCGACGGGTCACCAGCGGCAGCCAAGATTCCGGCATCACTGAGTTCAAGTGCGAGAAGCGTCATTTAAGCACCCCAACAGATGAAATTTATTTTTACATTGAAAACCTGTTCTTTTGGGCCAGGTCATAGATAAATGAATCTACCTTGGAGTTTTGTTTCTAAAATCACAAATCACAAGCACCAAATCACAAATAAATTTCAAATTCCAATATTCAATGACCAAAACCTTCCAGGACGGGACATTGTTTGGATTTTCGAATTTCGGTCATTGGAAATTGTTTGGTATTTGTAATTTGATATTTGTAATTTCAATATGTCAATGGACTTCCAACAAAGCAAATCCCCTCTGGGGACAACCAAAACCTGGTCTGAGCCAGGATTTTTACTATTGCATATGCAAATGTCTGGTTAATTTATCCTCACAATAGGCCTGAGTGTCCAACACATATCTTTCCTGCAGGAGTTGCAGTTGGTGCAGCATGAACATGAGAACAATACTGATAAGAAGCGCGATCAGGGTGGAGTTAAACGCCACACCCAGACTTCGGGTAACACCGAAGATCTCTCCTTCAATGGCCTGGTGCGCCTGTCCGAGCGCATCTCCGATTCCCCGGACCGTTCCGATGAATCCGATGGAGGGAATGGCCCAGGCAATGTACCTGATCATAGACAGTTCGGATTCCAGCCGTTCGCCTTCCGCCGAGCAGTAGGCATGGGTGGCATCCGCAACATCCTGAACATTGCGAGTAGAGCTGAATCTCTGCAAACCCGCAAGCAACGCCCTTGGAAGCAATGCGTTCCGTTGATAAGGCGGCAGCGCCTGAATTTCCCGGGACAGCTCCCGGGTATCTTCAGGCAGGATTCGCACCCCCTCGGCCAGCGGAATCAAATCCCTCTCGATCAAGGACCGCTGCTTTATGGTGGTAACGGCTTTAAACACCATAATGGCCAGCGCCCAGAACATCAGAATAAAACACGCTTCCTGCTCGTAGTCTCGAATCAACACATAGACCGACCGCTCTGTACTCAAGGTGTTGTCCTTTTGGATCATCGCGGCCTGCCGTTCCAGAATGGCATCGGCATTGGGACGGATGATGCCCACGTAAGCGGCATGGATAACAATAATAATCAAAATCAGAGAGAATAGCTGGTAAATAAATTCCGTGGATAAAGGCAGTGTTTTTTTCATGATGAACTCTTTTAGTGAATGTCCATCCATAAATGGTCTTTTTGCCCAATCCGCCGGAGGCGGACAAGTCTCTGCGTTATGTTCAAAAAATAATCCTCGGAATATTAAACATATGCCTGTGGTTATTTTTTTCACATGTCTTGATCTTGAACAAAAATCCTCATTTATGGATGGACATTAGTAATTTATTGATATCAGAAACTTTTTCACTTTTATTAATATTTTGATTAAACAAATTTCGCTCCACATGATCGCGAGTGCAACATAAAATCTGATGATTCGGTTTTGATGCCGATCAAATATCGTAGGGGAAATCCACCCCCTGATCCGCCGGAATCTTTTCTGAAGGGACAAACGGCTTTATCTGTTTTGTGCTCTTTTGGGCATTTTTATCTTTTGTCAGGGGTTCCGACGGGTTTGTTTTTTCCTCGGCTTTTGGGAAATCATCGTTATTAGTAGCGGTGTTCGATCTTTTCTTTGGACCATTTTGTGCAAAATATATTCCCGAATGGTGTTCGATCTTTTCTTTGGACCATTTTGTGCAAAATATATTCCCGAATGCT
This sequence comes from Deltaproteobacteria bacterium, assembly GCA_019308685.1. Taxonomy (GTDB): domain Bacteria; phylum Desulfobacterota; class Desulfobacteria; order Desulfobacterales; family UBA11574; genus S5133MH16. Next base: position 23,362 of record JAFDHQ010000084.1, on the reverse strand, counting down.
GAGTGGGTTCTTGGTTTTGTATCAGTGTCCCGTTCAAACCCTTCAAGGAGCTTGACGTCTCAGTTCCGGCACCGGTCATTTGGGGAACGCATACCGCCAAACAAACCATAATTATGATATACCACTTCATCATGTTTATCATGTTTACTTTAAGTACCTGCAAACCCGAAAACCCACATCCTCCCGTGGGTCATCGCCGTAACTTCGATATGCCAGCCTTAGGGTGCCGATCATGTTTACTTTAAGTACCTGCAAACCCGAAAACCCACATCCTCCCGTGGGTCATCGCCGTAACTTCGATATGCCAGCCTTAGGGTGCCGATGCTTCCGTGCTTCCAGCCGGAACCTCGAATCACATGGTGTTTACCGTTAACCGGCCCGGCCGGGTCTACATAGATCTTTTCGGGTGCGTAGCTGTAAATCGAATAATAGTCGTGACACCATTCCGCCACGTTTCCTCCCATATCATACAGGCCCAGCCCATTGGATTTAAATTTGGCCGGAGGGGCCGTTGTTGCATATTGATCATTGTAACCTTTAAGAACGTTCGGGAGCAAGTCTTTTGCGGATTGATCGGAATAATTTCCCGATAATTGCTTGGGAGGAAATTGTTGACCCCATGGATATTTCAAGGATGTCTGCGTGTTGGTAAACCGGGCACAGTATTCCCACTCGGCTTCGGTCGGCAGCCGGTAACCGGTATTCAACGGTTCTACCGCAATTAGCTTTTCCCCTTTTTTAATATAGGCCGGTGAAAGTGACTCTTTGGCGCTGAGCCAGTTGCAAAACAGCGCCGCCTGTTCCCAGGTTATCCGAACCACGGGCTGATCGTCACGGTTCAGATGTTTGGATTTGAACGTTCCCGAATGGTGCCGGGCCATAAATTCCCTGAACGCTTTGTTTGTCACTTCTTGAATCCCCATGTAAAACGGCCGTGTCAGTTTGACCTTCCTCAGGGTCTCGTTGGATCTGCGTCCCTGTTCTCTGCGTGAAGATCCCATGGTATAGGTCTTGGGTCGGATTAACTTCAGCCGGTAACCGGTTTGGGTGGTGATCATCGTGGATGTGGCTTTTTTGGAAGCACTTTCTTTTATCAGGGATATTTTCAATTCTTGGGGGAACCCGGCCCGGGGCGTGATACGGGTCCGATACGATCGGTACCCGGGGCGTGATACGGGTCCGATACGATCGGTATCCTTTTTTTCTGAATTCCAGGGTATGTTCCACTGCAATCAGTCGTAATTGCTTGGGGGTGGCGCCCAATGATTTTCCGTTCACCAGAAGTTCCGTGTCGGCCGTTTTCAACCACAGGTTTATTATGCCTTCCCTGGGTTTTAAATTTACATGGAGCCGTGTTGACGTTGCCGATGCAACGTTCACGTTACGGGTTGCTTTTTCATAACCGGCCTTGGAAATTCGAATCATGTGATTTTTATCGGGAGAAAGATCGATCACCAGCGGCGTCTGACCGATGAACGTACCGTCAATCATCACATTCGCCTCCACGGGTGTTGTTTGGATCGCCAACTTACCGTCAGCAGGTTGGAGCCGAATATCCTTTATTTCCAGGGGTTCATTCGGTTTTACGATCAGGGGATGTGTCCAGGTTTTATAGAGATCTGCACTGATTTCCATCAGGTAAGTGCCGGCCGCAAGCTGAATGCGCGACGGGGTGTTTCCGAACGATTTTCCATCAATCTTCAGGATGGCGCCCTGAGGCACGGAACTGACGGTAACATCCGACCATCCCGGAATCAGCGCCATATTGAACTCCTGAAGTTTTCCGCATCCGTGCACCTGGATTTCCGTGTTCAAGTCCTGGTAATTCGAGGCGCGAATTTCAAGTTTTGCCGGACCCGGTTTTATTTCAATACTCTCTAAGGGGGTTTTCCCGACCTCATGACCGTCGATATAAACCTGCGCGCCGACGATGTTGCTTTGGGTCACGCCGGATTGATGGGCTTGAATCATCAGCCGACCGGGAAGTTTTTCCATCTTCAGATGCAACTTCTGACGTTTTTCAGCACTGACCCGAAACGTATGCTCAAGAGGGAAAAAGCAATCCTTTACCGCTGTCAACGTGTACTCTCCGGTTCGCATCAGATAATGGTTGCCGATTCGGGGCGCAGGGATGCTTCCGGAAAACGCCAGGGTTTCAGGAACGGGCGCGATCGTAATTACCACCTGGCGGGCCGTAAAGACAAACCATGCCGAGGCCCCCAGTACGATCAGAACAATTCCCAAAAAAACACCGGCAAGCCATTTTAAGATGTTAAACGGCTTTTCTCTCGGGGAGGGAGGCCCGGAACGAAAGGAGACGGGCTCGATTTTTATGGGTTTTGATTCCATTTTTTTGGGGTCACACTTTATTTTTGCATATAACCGTTACACGCAATGCTTTCTGGTAAGGTTTCACAATGATTTTCTCCCGGACATCTTTGTATCCGTCCCGTGAACCGACCACTGTGTAACTACCAGGTCTCAGCGATAACTCGCGAGTGGTAAATCGCCCGAGTTTGCCGACTTTATAAACGGTAACTTCCGTGAGATTATCCGATTCGATCATCACTGTAACGGGGGTTCGAGCGGCATCCACCATCGCCTTTAGTTCATCTAACCGTTGGCTGAGCTGAGGTCCTTTGGGTTGTAAGCTTTCGGCTTCTTCGATTAAAAGTACCGCATTTTGAAGCTGGGGGTTTGATGCCATGGCATCGGGTTTTTCAAGAAAAAACCGAATCCGCTTGGCAACGCGAATGTGTTCCAGGGCACGTTCTTTACCTTGTACGGCAAAGCTGATATTGGGGTCAATTTTAAGAACCCCCAGATAAGCTCTAAGCGCATTATTCCAATCCTCAGCTTGTTTGGCAGTTAACGCTTTCTGTCGCAGTTTTTCAATTTTAGCAAGCCGGATCGCCTCGTCAACCTGTAATAGAGCATTCTGCACTTCGCGTGAATCGGGCCGGAACGATTTTGCCTTTAGAAGCCGGGTCCTGGCAGATTGATAACGGCCGTCGTGATATGCCGCCAATCCATCTGACATGAGTTTTTGAAACTGTTGGCCGACGATCCGTTCTTTGACCCGGTTTAGGGCCTTTTGAGCCTCTTTGGATTCAGGGGCCAACTTCAGGGCTTCCCGGTAATCGGTGTGGGCAAAAGCAAACCGGTCATTTTTCTCATGAGTTTTGCCTGATTCTATCAGACGATTCACCGCATCGAGCTTCTCCGCCGTTTCTTTTTCAAGCGCCTGTTTTGCAGCAGGTATCGTTGGTTGCGGTTTCATGGTCTGTTGCGGGTCAACAGTTACGAGTGCCGGCGGTGTCGAAGGGTCGACCTCTATCCGGGTCCTTCGAGTGTCATCCGGTGCCGGTTTCTTTGGGATGTGGACTTCCGATGTTTGGGTCCCCTGGGTTTTTTCATTCACATTCACCGGATGTTTGGTTAAATGACGGATGACAATAAAGCCGCCTGCCGCCATGACCACCAGACCCATGAACAAGAGTAAAACAGGCATTACGGTGAACCGAAATGGACGGGATGAATCCGGTTGACCGGTGTGACTGCGCACCTTAATCGGCGTGATGATCTCCACGTTGCGATCGGAAGTGTGTTGATTTTGACGAGATTGAGTCGATTTTTCAGTCGGCATAGTCGAACGTCTCGGAATTTCTTTTTTGGGACACGGATGAACGCAGATTATCAAGATTCTTAAATTATAAAATACCAATATGATCTGTGTATCTCTGCGAAAATCTGCGTCTTACTTAACTTGTTTTGATATTCGATTTTATTCAGGGTTCTCGATTTTTGTTTTTTCGCCGGTTTCCGGTGAAACATCCGGATCAAAGCCGGTTTCTGAGATATATATCTGTTCCAGCAATTCGCGCCAGCGTTTAAATTGCTCCTCTGCTGATCCGGTCAGCTCATACTGCTGACCTTCGAACTCCATGACAACCGGGCGCATCTCGCTTCCAAAAGAATCACTGAGTTCCTTGATGGCTGCTGAGTGGATTTCAGCTTCCTTGGTAATATTAAACCCCTGGACGATTACCTGACCGCCCACCAGGATCATGCCCATCTGAATCGCTCCGGTATTGTTGACATCCCCTGCGCTCAGCGCAATAGCACCTGCCACGAGCAGTCCGCCCACAATCTTTCGGATTGTGCCATCCCGCTTGATCTTTTTAATGGCCTTAATTTCCTGGTAATTGAGTTTCCGCCAATTTTCATAGGAAGACCACATCTCAGAATAATATTGTTCATAGTATGCGTTCAAAGTGTCTATATACATATTTTCCCGCTCCCGTATCTTAAGCAGGCGGATCATGATCGGATCTTCATCGGCGGGCAGGCGATTGACGGTAATGATGTTATCTTCATCTTTTGCCAGATATCCACTGAAGGCGGATGGTGCGAAATGTTCTGAAAATTTTAATTTCGATACGGTACGGATTGTTTTAATTTTTTCGGGAGGCAACTTTTTGAAATATTCCGACAGGTCATTGGAGATCGCATTATATATGTCCTGATACGCGTCTTTTTCTCCCATGAGATTGCCGGAATAAAATTCGGACGTAGCTTGGGATTTATATTTTTTGCTGAACCAGTTCCGGTCGGTGGCATCGACCACGTCTACTTGAAGGACCAAATTTTCTCCGTTTGACTCAAGGATTTTACCTTTAACCAGAACATCAATACTTTCCGTCTCAGTAGGAAGTACGCGAACAGCCCCCCAGTAACTGCTGTGCTGCAAAGTATTTTTCAGATGATACGGTATGAAATGGGTTTCCGCTTTTCGGACTTCCGGGCTGGTATGTTCTTCTTTGGATTGCTTTTCGGTAATTTTGTCGGACTCAAAGACTTGAATACCCACATCAAGCAATTGGTCTTCAAGGATTTCTTCCCGGGCTTTCATTATGTCGGTAGGACCGACTTTCTGAGCATAATAGGGGGCACACCCGTTGAATAAAATTAGAATAAAACATATAAATAACAATTTATAATGATTAGTAAATTTCATCTAAGCACATGAGTCATGACCTTTGTACCAATGGTACCATTGGAATAATGGATAATATTTTTACATTATTTGCCTTTGTTTTTTTTATAGTGTTCATATTCTTTCCAGAGCTTTTTCCTGAGTTCGGGATCGGTTTCCTCTTCCGACGCTTCGCGAAGCTGTCTGGCCACGATATCATCATCTTTGGGGTCGTAGCGGTTTTTGGGATGATTCCTGGAACCTTCAACGCCTTCCTGGGATATGTCCCGGACGCTCAATTCGCTGTCATCCTTGTCTTCGTTAGCTTTTTTTTCTTTTCCGGTTTCGGAGGCGTCTTTCTCCATTTCGGCCGTTTTCTGCGCTTGGGTTGAATCCTGCCCGGACTCGGCGGATTCTTCCCCAAAATCCTCATTTATTTCGATGCCCTGGTCACGCAAGCGTTTTGCCGCAGCCGCTGCTTCCTCGGCCAGGTCTCGCATTCGTTCCGACGATTTTGCACGGATCAAATCCAACTCCTTGAGCAGCATCTCGTCGAATTGGGCCAGAGAGCTGTCCAGTTGGCGATCCAGTGCGACCACTTCATCTACCACCTGTTCCTCGGGGATTGCAGGGTTGATCATTGCTTCGGTGTCATCACCATATGCGGAACCGGTCGGTGCTTTTCGGATATCATACCTGGCATGGAGTGCTTCTATTTTTGCAACCCTCTTGCGGTGTTCCGCAACCATGGCTTGAACCCGGCTCAAGTAAAGTTCATAATTTTCAATTAGTTCCGACGGCGTATCCTCGGATTTTTTAAGTTTTGCCAACTCTGAAGCGATGTGTTCTTCGGTGGCGATACTGATGCGTAACTCCGTGCGTGCTGATTCAAGTGCGGATTCAATCCTTTGTCGGGTGGCTGCATATAGGTTACCGCACAGCACAAGCAACAGAATTCCGCCAAAAACAGCTTTTCTCCAATTGAAAATCTTCATAGTAACTGTCGATATCCTGTTTAAAAATAAATTAGAGCCATCTGATATTCATACAAAAAAAACACATTTAGGTAAATTAAAAATACGTGTTAATCATTGGATCCCGGCATGGATTAACCGTGAATTTTCTTCAACAGCCAGGCCATATTTTCCCCGAGAACCTTCATGGTACCCAGACCTTCTTCGTCTTTTTCCACATCGCCCTTGTCCAAGCCAAAACCCATGTTCCAATAGTTGGAACCGGGTACCATCATCTGGCTGATAAAGAAAAAATGGTTTATGGCATTGAATGCATGAATGCTTCCGCCGCGGCGAACGGCAACCACGGCTGCCCCCACTTTGCGCTTGAACATTCCCCCGTTGGCCATGTTCGTCAATCCGGCTCTGTCAATTAATGCCTTAAGTTCAGTGGAAATATTGGCGAAATATGTGGGAGAAGCCAGGATGATGCCGTCGGCCCGGATCATTTTTTCTTGCACTTCCATTAAAAGCCACGACTTTCATTGGGTTTGCCCTCCTTGATCATTTAGTCATCGTTATCCCTATCGTCATCATCCCCTCCGGAATCGAAAGGATCCGGCATGATGGGCGCATAAATCTGGACAACCTTATCTTCTTTGAAAATAACCGGCGTGTAATCCCAAATGGAATACCATATTCCCACCCGTTTGCCGGATGGATCCAGTATTACATATCCGAAAGGATAATTGTGCGTGAGATCGTGAAAATAAAAGTTCAGCCCGTCTACCCATTCTTTCAACAGCTCTTGTGTGAGGGATACCTGGGTCCACTGGGTGGTTTCCAGGGTGTAGTCTTGGTGAACTCCCAGAATGGCCTCCGGCCGGCTTTCCGGACCACTGAAATAATATTTATGATCGTCCAACACCTGATATGTTGTGAATATTTGATCCACTTTGCCATTCTTTTGAACGCGGCCGTAATTGCCTGCGCAGGCAGACAAGGCAAAGATCAACACAAATAAAATTAAACCCGAGACAGGTGTAAGATTCCAAAAATTTTGTATTTTAATCATTATATATACCTATCCTCCGTAATCGGCAATTAAATATCTCGGAAATTCTATAACCGCCTGTTGAGGCGAAGCCTCTAAAATCGGTATAAATAAGTTTGTTTTCTCCATGTTTTTATATATGCATCATCACTCGTGTCGTCAAGGAGCGTAGCAATTATGAAACGGCTTGGAATTAATAAAAAATACCTTTTTTGCTGGATTGTTTATGCAACATTAGGGTTAATTGAGGCCGAAAAAGCAGCAGAAACTGATGTCAGGGGATTTTGGTTTGGGTAGGAGGAGGAGGGGGTTGACATTAACCAACAGGTATTTAAATTAGTTAGTGTCTATCCAAGATTGGTACGTAGGTAAAAGAAGAGGTCTTTAATGCCGCAACCGAAAAACGCCATGGAAATCTTTCAGCTGCTCGACAAGTCGAATTGCCGGGAATGCGGCGAGAAAACATGTCTTGCATTTGCCGGAGCGGTCTTCAAGGGGAAAAGACAGCTCAAGGAATGCCCGAGACTGGATCCGGAAATTATTGAACGGTTCTCCGGGGAGCCCGAAGATCAGAATGCCGCCGAACAGAACCGCGATGCCTACCTGGAAAAGCTAAAAAACGAAATTGCCAACCTTGACCTTGCCCAGGCCGCCAAAAGAGTAGAGGGGCAGTTTTCGGATGACAAACTGACACTCAAAGTGCTGGGAAAAAATTTCAGCGTGAATACAAAAGGCAATCTTTCCACGGACATCCACATCAATCCATGGGTGGCCATCCCATTCCTCACTTACATTCTTTACGGCAAAGGGGTCCCGGTATCAGGGAACTGGGTTTCGTTCCGAGAATTGAAAGACGGGAAGGAACGGTATCCGCTTTTTCAAAAACGATGCGAAGAGCCCTTGAAACGAGTGGCAGACAATTATACCGACCTTTTTGACGATATGGTTCATGTATTAAGCGGAAAACAGGTGGAAGAGCAGTTCGAATCCGATATATCCGTGGTTCTGCACCCCCTGCCTAAAGTTCCGGTCATGGTATGTTACTGGTTGCCGGAAGAGGGTCTCGAATCCAGCATCAATGTTTTTTTCGATCAAACTGCGGACAAGAATCTCGACATCGGATCGGTGTTCACCCTGGGCGTCGGGCTCACGCAAATGTTCGAAAAAATTGCGCAACGGCACGGGTTTCCCGAGTCTGCATTTTCTCAGTAATTCTTTAAATTCTCATTAATTTTCATGCAAAATTCAGGTGTTACAATAGCATCCATATTCGATTGAACGATTTCCAGAATCTGTTCTTTGGAATATAGGGGGCCACAACCAATACCCGGACACTCCTTGCATATGCGTTTCCATTTTTTGACAGACCGTAAATTCTCAAACCAGAAAGGGAATGTTTTGCACTGGTCTGGACGAACCGGATAGATGGTGCACCCGTTTTCATAAAAAGAACACCGTCCATCTTCATGTTCTCTGATACTGTATCCTTTATTTATCGAAAAGAGATACTTTTCGATAAAAAACGGAACCTGAACAGAAAGGTATTCGGCGATACGTGTGACCTCCTCTTTTCCGACATATATGATCCCCGGATCCCCGGTACAGCATACCCCGCAGCGCTGGCATTCAAAATGGATCCCTTGATCAAAAAAATAAGATCGATTGTATAATCTTTTCCGCACCATATATTTTTGACTCTTAAAATCACCTCCCAAAACTTTTCTTTGAACCAGCGCTTTCAGGTTAGGCGTTTTATCTTTAGCCATCCGTCGCCCCTAGAATCAGGTTAAACATCCAACCAAATTTCCGCTTCATTTCCGAAGCGCTTCCCGCAGACCTGCTTCTGGTATTCCCATAAGGGGTATGGTTTCTCACCATCTTTTATCTCCAATGTTACCGATGTGGATTTCTCCCCGGGATTCAAGTTGAGGTTAAGATTTAATTCGTTGTCTTTACCGCAATGTTGACATTTGTAAGTATGTTTATATTTCACCGGCGACCTCCTCTCAATCAAGAAATTCAGCCACTTTTTCAATACCAGATGCCGCCAAAGCGCCATCTGGGCTGTTTTCGAATACGAAACGACGGTGCCGAAAAAGCAGAAGCGCCCTCCTCATAAGGATACAATAGACGTCGGTGCAAATATTTGCCGGGTGAAAGGTCCAAAAGCCGCTTGATCCGTTCCTGGGTCTGAGGGTGTGTCCGCAATATAGAAGGCTGCGGCTCGCGATGGCCTGGGAAAAAGATCCGCGCCAGCCATCCCCCTTGGTAGCGCTCCATTTTGGCCAGAGCTGAGGCCAAGCCTTCGGGATCACCGGTCAGCATGGCCGCGTCCAGATCGGCGTCGAATTCACGGGTTCGCGAAAGTGCCAGCTGTAAAAACACTGTTATCGTCGGTGCAAAAATCAACACCAGGATGCCGGTCCAGGAAATATGGTGCCCCGATGTCAATAAAAGCGGTAAATTCATGAAAACGAGCAACTGCCCGGACATCGAAAAAAAAGAGGTGATGCGACTGATGGTGTCTGAAAGGTTCATGATCCATAAGTCGTTGTTTTTAAGGTGGCTGATCTCATGAGCGATTACGGAAGTTAACTCCCGCATACTCAACGTGTTTAACAGGCCGTCGGTTATTGCGATTGCGGCATTGCTGCGGCTGCCTGTGGTAAACGCGTTAAGCATTTTGGTCGGCACATAGTATAATGTCGGGGTGCTTGGTAATTTCGCCCGTTGTGATAGTTCTCGCAGCACCGAATACAACGCCGACGCTTCTTGGTATGACATGGGTTCAGCAGCATACCAACGCAAGATGATGCGGGGCGATAAATGAGGACTGATAACAAGGCTCACAATAGTAATGATGGTCGCCCAGCGTATACCGACGGGGCCTGCAAAAATCCAGCCCAACAGACCCAACAGAAATGCCATGCCGCCCAAAAGCACGACGGAGTGCAGCAAGTTTACAACTTTGTGTTTAAACGCATTTATTTGATAAAGCTCTGAGTTCATACATCAACGATTCTGATAAAATTAACGTAGTCGATGATGGCGCTTTAATAAGCCATTCATTACAATTCGAATTTTGATAATTCCAGTTCAGAAATCCGTTTCCCTTTTTCAACCAGGTCTTCCATATTGTCGAATACTTTCCGGTATGTCTCGATGACCGCTGCGTAAAATTCGCATAACGGATCGTTTTTGCCCACCGTTCTTTCAATTTCAGCCAACAATTGAATGGAATGCTCAAAATGTTTTACGATTTTGGTTAGCGCATTTTCGCGCTTTTTCTGCTGATTACGTTCCTTTGCAAGGATGGGCAGGAGGCGACAGATTGCGAACTCGACCAGATCGTCTCTTGATGCCTCCACTTCGTTTATTACATTTTCAAGAGACGATAGCGACTTTTGACTGATTACAAACGTTTTCTGGATACGGCTTTTATTTTCGATATTTTTCCGGGGGTTTGAATGGGCAATGGCCAGCAGGGAATCAGTATCCTCCAGCAGGTGATCGAAAAGGGATTTCTGTTTGAGTCCCAATTGGGTGGAAAGAAAACTGAGCGCCTCAATGAACTCCGGCGAAATTCGAAAAGTTGCGCGGACGGATTTGTGTTTCATCAGATCCGAGGCGTTTTTCAGCAGCAAAGAAGGTCTACTTTTCGTCTTAGAACTTTCTGACATCTCTTGAGTCTCTCCATATGAGTTGATCAACATTAAAAGTAATGTTATTATATTAATTATTATATTATTTGTCAAGGCCAACCCCGTATCCGGTCTTGATATCGTTCGCTTTTCATATATATTTTAACAAAATAGAAGATTCCACACTCTCCACACACTCCACACAGCAATGGGTCGACATACTTTTTTTACCACCAGACATGGTTGACAGCTTCGCAAAAAGGCCCATTTCGAATTGACCGATATTGCTCACACCGAACTTGCTAACGGATACATTACGGGGTCGTCGTGGTTGGATTAAAAAACAAAACGTCGCTTCATTACATTAGTTCAATATTTGAAAAAAGTAATATTATGTCTATTGACATACATGAACTGTGCTTTATTTTAAAAAAAAAATAAAATCAGGTCATGCTTTGACCTGCTATTTAGAGGTAAATTGTCTGATTTGTGGTGGTAGGGCTTAAATCTTCAGAATTCACTGAATGATTAAAAACAAATCACGCAAAGGAGTGAACGAACCATGGCAAAAGCAATCGGAATCGACTTGGGAACGACCAATTCGGTGGTCGCAGTTTGGGAAGGCGACAAGGCGGCGGTGATCCCCAACAATGAGGGAGCTCGCACGACCCCGTCGGTGGTGGCTTACACCGAAGACGGGCAGCGGCTCGTGGGCAAGATCGCCCAACGGCAGGCTGTGATGAATCCGGAATCGACCATTTACTCAGCCAAGCGGTTTGTCGGCCGCAGGTGGGGTGAGGTGGATGAAGAGTCCAAAATCGTATCCTACAAGGTGGTCAAAGGCCCCAGTGATGCGGTCCGGTTTGACGTGCGCGGGAAAAAGATCGCCCCGGAGGTTTAACATAATGGATTTAAACAAATTTACCGTTAAGTGCCAACAGGCGCTTCAAGAGGCCCAGACCAAGGCCGTTAATTTTAATCACCAGGAGGTGGATGGTGAACATTTGCTTCTGGCTTTGATGGAACAACCAGAAGGGTTGGTGCGGCGCCTTCTGCAACGCATGGAGGTTCCAATCGACGCGTTTCAGGCCAGACTCGAGCAGGCGCTTGAGAAGAAGCCGCGCGTCAGCGGATCTGGAATGGAGCCGGGCAAGGTCTATATTACCCAGCGGCTAAACAAACTGCTGGCCCAGGCCCAGGCCGAGGCCAAAAAACTCAAAGACGAGTATGTTTCGGTCGAGCATATTTTGCTGGCCTTTATCAATGAGGGTACCGGCACCCCTACGGGAAGCATACTGAAGGAATTCAATATCACCCGCGACCTGCTGCTGCAAACGCTCACCGCCATCCGCGGACACCAGCGCGTGACCAGCGCCGATCCCGAAAGCACATACGAAGCACTGCAAAAATACGGCCGCGACCTTGTAGAGGAGGCCCGGTCCGGAGCCATCGTCGAGGGACTGGCCCACCGGATCGTGCGCCAGGACGTACCTGAAGGGCTTAAGGATAAAACCATCTTTGCGTTGGATATGGGTTCCCTGGTAGCTGGTGCTAAATATCGAGGCGAATTTGAGGAGCGCTTGAAGGCGGTCTTGCAGGAAATAAAGGAGTCGGATGGGCAAATCCTGCTCTTCATCGACGAGCTGCACACCATCGTGGGTGCGGGCAAGGCCGAAGGTGCCATGGATGCCGGCAACATGCTCAAACCGATGCTTGCCCGTGGTGAGTTGCACTGCATCGGGGCCACCACCCTGGACGAATACCGCAAGTACATCGAAAAGGACAAAGCCCTGGAGCGCCGTTTTCAACCCGTCACAGTCGGTGAGCCCACCGTGGAAGACACCATCTCAATTTTGCGCGGGTTAAAGGAGCGTTACGAGGTCCATCACGGAGTGAAAATCCAGGACGGCGCCCTGGTGACCGCGGCCGTATTGTCCAACCGGTATGTCACCGAACGTTTTTTGCCGGACAAGGCCATCGATCTGATCGACGAGGCCTGCGCCATGATCCGAACCGAAATCGATTCCATGCCCACGGATCTCGATGAGGTCTCGCGCAGGATTATGCAACTGGAGATCGAAGAAGCGGCCCTGAAAAAGGAAAAAGACAAAGCCAGCAAGGAACGGCTGAAAAATCTTCAAAAGGAACTGGCCGAACTTCGTGCGGAATCTGATGCCATGCGGGCCCAGTGGGAAGCCGAAAAGCAGGCCATTAAAAAGGTCCAGACCATCCGGGAGGAATTGGAAAAGGTCAGGCACGACATCGAGGTGGCCGAACGTGACTATGATTTGAACCGTGCGGCGGAGCTTCGCCACGGCAGGCTTCCGGAACTGGAGCGGCGGCTTAAGGGTGAAGAGGAGATGCTGGCCAAAAAGCAGGTCGGCGAACGGCTGCTGCGCGAAGAGGTGACCGAAGAGGAGATTGCCGAAATCATCTCCCGCTGGACCGGTATTCCCGTCACCCGGCTCATGGAGGGGGAACGCCAGAAAATACTGCGTCTCGACGAGGTACTGCATGAGCGCGTCATCGGCCAGGACGAAGCCGTCCAACTTGTGGCCGACGCCGTGATCCGGGCCCGCTCCGGCATCAAGGATCCAAGGCGACCCATCGGCACCTTTATCTTCCTGGGCCCCACGGGCGTCGGAAAAACGGAGCTCGCCAAAACGCTGGCCGAAGCCCTGTTTGACTCCGAAGAAAACATGGTTCGCATCGACATGAGCGAATACATGGAAAAGCATACGGTCGCCCGGCTGATCGGCGCGCCTCCGGGTTATGTGGGTTTCGAGGAAGGCGGGCAGCTGACCGAAGCCGTGCGCCGCAAACCCTACGCCGTCATTTTATTTGATGAGATTGAAAAGGCCCATCACGATGTGTTCAACGTGCTGCTTCAGATCTTTGACGACGGGCGGCTGACCGACGGCCAGGGCCGGACCGTGGACTTTAAGAACACCGTCATCATCCTGACCAGCAACATCGGGTCCCATTATCTGCTGGAGGGGATCGATCGAAGCGGTGAGCTTAGCGAAGCCGTCAAAAATCAGGCCATGGGCGAACTGCGGCAACACTTCCGCCCGGAATTCCTCAATCGGGTCGATGATATCGTCTTGTTCAAGCCGCTGACCCTCGGAGAGGTTGAACAAATTGTGGCGTTGCTGGCCCAGGATTTGTCCAAGCGCCTGGCGGATCGCCAGATTAAGATCGAAATCAGTGATGCGGTGCGGCACTTCATCGCCGAGACGGGCTATGACCCGGTATACGGCGCCAGACCGCTTCGGCGGTATATCCAGCGGGAGCTGGAAACCCGTATCGGGCGTGCCTTGATCGCCGGGGAAGTATCGGATGGCGCCACCTTGCGTGTGGATCTGAAGGACGGTGAACTGAGCATCCGCTATGATGATTGATACCCAATGAGAGCCATTTGTTACATAAACCCAGCGCTTGACCCCGCAGCCGGCCGCCGGTGTAAGGAGTGCAGGCCATGCCGGCGATAAATGCACCCGACCTGCTGCAGGTCTTGTGGACGTTGTCGTGGATGTGCGCCTGATTCTGCCGGCGCTCAATAATCATCCGATAGTCCAGCGCGCTTCGTGCGCGTTTTATCCTGAATTGCTCCAATGCGTTGTGCGCATTTTCGAGTACCGTGGCATGTTGCACGCCAAGGCGATGCTGCTCGATGAAGACGCCGTGCTGGTTGGCAGCGCGAATCTCGACATCCGCAGTTTCCGACTCAATTTCGAATTGAGCACTTTTGTGCGCGATACCGGATTAAACGGTGAATTGGCGGCCTTGCTCGACCGGCTGCAAGCCGAAGCCGCCGAAGTGGCTGAGGATGTTTTCCGGCGGCTGTCGCTTGGGACGCGGTTGGTAAATCCGGCGGCGCACCTGTTGAGTCCACTTCTTTGACCAATTGCCTATCATTGTCCCTATTGGTCCCATTACTTTTTATATAGCTGACGGCTGATCACCGGCGCCGATACTTAAAGCTTGTTCAGATCGAAATGGCGAAAAGTAGCCTCTGTTTTTATTGCAATAATATATATTGTATATAAACAATCTGTTATGCTTTACAAAAAAAACACAGCAGCACCCTTGACATTTAAATCTATATAATTACTTTTATCACAACACATGTAAAGTAATGCTTTTCAAAACCTTTAACCACAGGAGGTAAACGATGGACATCAAAAAATGGGTTCCCTGGAATTGGTTCAAAAAGGAAGAAGAGGATGCCGGCAAAATGGTACCGGTGAAGCGTGAAAGCGCCAAGGAGCAAAGCGGTGCGCTTGTCCACCCGCTGGAGCAGTTTCACCAGGAGATAGACCGGATTTTCGACCAGGTTTTTCGCGGGTTCGGGCTGTCCCCCTTCGGCTTCGACCAGCCTTTGTTTCCGCGCCTGGCCGACGGAATGCTCAAACCCACCCTGGATCTGGGTGCCAGCGACAAGGAATACACCATTACGGTGGAAGTTCCCGGCGTGGACGAAAAGGATGTCCGGCTTGAGATCGTCAACGACACCCTGACCATCCGCGGTGAAAAGAAGCAGGAAAAGGAGGAGAAGGAAAAGAATTACTACCGGATGGAGCGCTCCTACGGCTCGTTCCAGCGGATGCTGTCCCTTCCCGAAGACGCTGACCAGGATGGCGTCAAGGCAACCTTTAAAAAAGGCGTTTTGACTGTAACCTTGCCCAGGAAGGCATTGCCGAAATCGAATGTGAAGCAAATCGAAGTTAAAAGCGCCTGATGCCGGAAGCGGCTGAATCCAGCTGCTGGTATTCGAACGGTTTACGGATGTTCAATCAGGCAAGAATGCTTACAAACATGGAGGAAAAGAAAATGGAAGAAAAAATCAAACTCTGGGATAGAATCCAAAGGGGCATGGAAGCCGGTTTTGACGCCGCCATGTCGGCGGTACACACCATTACCGCAAAGGCGGGGGAAGGCATCGAGCTTACCCGTTTAAGACGCGAGAAGGCCCGGCTGGAAACCCAGGTGACCCGGCGCTTGGCGGAACTGGGAAACGCCGTGTTTGAGAAAGTTTCCAAAGATCGACTGGATGAAATCACCGAGAAGCTGGAAATCAAGGATGTTATACTCGATATCGCCCAGGATGAGGCCCGCATGGTCGATATCGATCGGCGTCTCAAGAAAGAAGTGGAAAAGATTTAACCTATAAAGGAGATACAATCATTAAAAACCGGATGACATTCAATTCTTGTCTCGGGAGTGCTTGCGCTGACGATGGCGTTCGCCCCTCTGGCCTGCGCATCGGATACAAACGATGCAACAGATGTAAAAAAAGAAGTGGAGGCGGCCCAGCAAGATCAGACGGCGGAAAACGCAAAGCGCTTTTTGAGGAAAGGGCATGGTGTCAAATCTTGAATAGTGAATAATAGTTTGACATAAGAAAATAGTTATTGTAAAAGATGACATTATGGGCAGAGCATGGCGAATTGAATATGAAGGCGCATTGTATCATATCTTGTCTCGGGGCAATGAACAGAAGGACATTTTCTACGACGACCAAGATCGCTTATTGTTTTTAAAGACAATCGGCGAGATGTCCGAACGTTTTGAGATAGATGTTTTTGCCTATGTGCTGATGGGAAATCACTACCATCTTCTGTTAAAAACGAATCGTGCCAATCTTTCCAAAAGCATGCAGTGGTTAGGCGTAACGTATACACGGCGGTTCAACCTGCGGCATTTTCGCTCCGGCCATTTGTTTCAAGGCAGGTTCAAGAGCATCATAGTTCAAAATGACGCTTATTTGATGCGTCTTTCCTGCTATATTCACCGAAATCCAATCAGGGCTGGTATTGTTGAACGGTTGGCAGATTATCGCTGGAGCAGTTATAAAACCTATGCTTACGGCGGTAAGGCTCCTGAATGGCTTATAACCAAGCCGATATTTTCCCGATTCAAAGGAAAGGATAAACACAAAGCTTACAGGGAAAAAGTTCAACGCTATGCCAGGGAGGAAAAAAAGTTGTGGGAAGATTTGCGTCATGGAATGATTATAGGGTCAAAGCAATTCGTCGAGAAAATTCGCAGCGCTTATTTGCCTGAAAAACTAAACAAAGAGATTCCTCAACAACGCGAACTGGCCAAAAGCTTCGACCCTGTTGCCAAATTAAAACAAGCCGCGCGGATGCTTGATTGTAACTTCGATAGTTTCAGACGGGCGCCAAGAATAACAAAAGCGGATAGAGATAACCGCGATCTATTGGTGTTTTCGGTTTGGAAAACAGGTCTATTGACAAATGAAGAAATCGGTCGTTTATTTGGAATGACGTATTCCTCGGTGAGCCATATCGTAAGGTCGATCAGGCTGAGAATAAAGGAAAACCGTGAGTTAAAAGAAAAATTCAACCAAGTTTATTCACTATACAAGATTTGACACCATTCTCACCCACTTAGACCTGTTATTTTGCACCCAAAATGGTATACTTAAGACCAAAAACCGCCCATTTTTTGAAATCTTTTTACAAATTATCAGATAGTTACGTGGCCCCCATTACGCACAAATTTAGTGCTAAGGATGACTATTCGTCCGTGATATGTTGGATTATTTCTCGAGTTTCAGTTATTATATGAAAATAGATTCGCCGTTACGGCTGTTTATTTGAAAATCGCTACCCCGGTTAGTTTTTGCCAACTGCACCTTTTCTTAAACTCATGTTGACGGGAACACGATTATCCAATTAAAATATTATTCGATTGAATATTGCACGGCAAATCGATTTTGTGCCAGGAAAACATCATGAAAAAGACTATGGAGGGCAAAATGAGAGAAAAACAATTACCCCGCCGTTGGAGCTTTTTTATTTTCCCGAAAAGAATAGGATTGCCGGATCGGAACGCTATATCATAGGCGGCATACTGGGGCATGCGTTTTTGGACAGGGGTATGGTATGCAATTATCGCATCCAAGGTCAAAAAGTAACGGCCTTTGTTACCATGCTGCCCTCACCCCGGGATGCGGTGTATGCCGTGAAACAACTCCGGACCTTCTTTAATATCGGATAACCAATCATGAGTGATACCATTGTGATGATCCATGGTATGTGGTGTTCCGGCCGGCACTGGAGCAATTATGAGACCTATTTTAAAGCAAAAGGGTATACGTGTATTACTCCCACATTGAGGTATCATAACAGAGATCCTAAGGATCCACCTCACCCCAAATTAGGTACGACAAGCCTTCTTGATTATGCCGAAGATCTTGAAAAACTAATTCAAAAACTGGATCAAAAACCAATTGTTATGGGGCATTCCATGGGCGGTCTTCTTGCTCAGATTTTGGCAAGCAGAGGCCTTGCAACATCATTGGTTCTCCTTACACCTGCTTCTCCAAGGGGAATAAATGCGCTAAGATTTTCAGTCATTAAAAGCTTTTGGAGCATTTTAATATCATGGGGGTTTTGGAAAAACTTTCATCGCTTACCTTTTGATATGGCCGTGTACTCAATGCTAAACTTGCTTCCCGTTGAAGAGCAAAAAGCTGTTTATGAAAAGTGTGTATACGAATCTGGACGTGCTGCCTCTGAAATCGGGTTTTGGATGTTTGACCTCAGGAGGTCTTCAAAAGTTGATGAATCAAAGGTTACTTGTCCTGTTTTGGTCGTTTGCGGAGCTGAGGATAAAATTGCTCCTCCTTCTGTGGTACGAAACGTTGCAAAAAAATATAAGGGCTCGGCGTATAAAGAATTTGAGAATCATGCTCATTGGGTTATCGGTGAGCCAGGCTGGGAAGAAATAGCGGAGTTTATATCTGATTGGTTAAAGTTAAGGGACAGTACTAATCTTTCCGCCAGATTCGGATAATCCTTTCCGTCACCTGCTCAGGCGTTAATGGGTCTGTATCAATTTCGAATTGAGCGGCGCTTTTGTATTTGGGAATTCGCCGCTCCAGGACTTCTGCGACCTCTTCCGTAAACGTCTTTCCGTCGGTCAAGGCCGGCCGTTGGGTGCCTTCTTGAATTCGGGAGACGATCGCATCCACGGAGGCCCTTAACCAAAATATGCGGGAGTTGATTTTCAGCGACTCAATATTCTCCGGCCGTTCAATGACCCCGCCGCCGGTATCAATAATAATATTATCGAGTCCCGCCAATTCCCGGGCAACTTCGGATTCTATATCGCGGAAACCGGTCCAACCCAATTTCTCTACAATTTCCGGGATCGACATGCCCGATTTTTTAACGATTTGCGCATCCATACCTATACACGGCATCTCAAGTTGCATGGAGAGAAGTTCTCCCACCACGGTTTTTCCGGTGCCACGATATCCGATCAATACGATATTCATGATTTCAAATGCTCCATTACGACGCCGCGCATGACTTGAACCGGTGCATCAACCCCGGTAAAACGTTCAAATTGCAGGACCGCCTGGTTGACAAACATTTCGACTCCGTAAATGACTTGAAGGCCGTGAGACTTGGCTTGTGCAAGCAATTTGGTTTCAAAGGGTGTATAGACAATGTCAAAGACAACCTGCCCCGGTCGAAACAAGCGGTCAGGAATCAGGGAGGCATCTGGGTTTGGATGCATACCCACCGGCGTACAGTGAAGGATGATATCTGCATTCTCCATTGCTTCGGCAAGAGAGGTTTGGGTTAGCAATCGGGATTTGATGGAAGCATCCGTGCCGGCCTTTAAATCGGTTGTCAACTGCTCAAGCATACCCGCGTCAATATCCAAAATTGAAAGTTCTCCCGGCTTTGTGTTCAGGGCAAGAGTAAAGGAAATCGCCCTTGCCGCACCGCCCGAGCCCAACATTAAGATATTCTTGCCGTCAATTTCTATCCCCGTATCAACAATGGCCTTTAACGCACCCGGTCCATCCGTACCCAAGCCAACCAGCGTGCCTTTTTCATTGATAATTGTATTAATCGAACCGATGCTCCGGTCTACCCCCGCAATTTCATCGACATATTTCATTGCTTCTATTTTATGCGGAATGGTGACGCTCATACCCCGGAAATTCTCTAACGCCCTCATACCTGCCAATGCATTTTTTACATCTTCGACCCGGCAGGCCACATAAATGAAATCGAGGTTTCGTTCCGCGAAGGCGGCATTGTGGATTGCCGGTGAAAGGCTGTGGGAGATAGGATTACCGATAACCGCGCAAATTTGGGTGTTGGCGGTGATTGTCCTAAAATCTTTCATAAAACCTCCTGGTGGAAAATTGATGGCGGGTTATTTATTTTTTCCGGATGCTAACAATATCTTTTCTGAATCATCGTTACTGGCGGTAATGCAGTTGACTTGGGCGTTCAAGATTCCACCGGTCTCTACCACAAAATCTTTGCAGACGATCTTTCCTTTGCAGCTTCCGGTTGAAAGGACAATCAACTCTTTTAACGCCCTGACTTCTCCTTCAAAAATTCCTCCGATGGTAATGGAGCCGACTTTGGCATCAGCGTAAACAGCCCCTTCCTCGGCAATAACCACATGTTGGCCGACAATCGTTCCTTTGACGACACCCTTTATAATCAGCCGCCCCTTTGTAGAAACCGTGCCGTCTATGGTCAATTCCTTGTCGATGATAGAAAAGTTTTTGGGTTCATTTTTCACAATACGTCTCCTGCAACATTGCTTATTCAGGTTTCGGGGTTAACGTGATGGTATCTCCTTTTTCAATTCCCAAAGCGTGCTTTGCATTTCCTTTATTCAAGGCAATTTCAAGATATCCGAAACCACCTATGATTGCAAGGGGGCATTTGGGTTCTGTTTCGGCATAGCTGAGTGATATCCCTTTAATTGTATGTTTACCGATTTTGACCTCAAGCATTTTTCCGGAGCCGCTTTTGTCCATTTTTTCAAGAAGGGCTGCGTCAATATTTGAAATGCAGTTTCCAAAGCGATCAAACCATAAAACCGTTCCCACAAGTTGATGGTTGCCGGATGAATAAGGTTTTGATATCTTCAGGTGAACCAGGTTTTGTTGATCAAGGGATGAACCTAAGTTTTTTATATCCAGGCCCCTGCACAGATGAGCACTGACAGGAGCAAAAATATCCCGGCCATGGAAGGTCCGGCTCACCGGTTCTAAAAAATAGCGCGTATTCTCGACGCTGACAATGGCATCCGTCTTTCCTTCATCCAATAAAAGCGTTAACACGCCGTTATCCGGTGCAAGGAAGATATGGCCCATCATTTTAAGGGCCACGATCGCACGGTCGCTGCCCACTCCCGGATCAACAACGAGAAGATGCACCGTACCCTCGGGAAAATATCTGTAGGAAGATTTGATGAGGTATGCGGCTTGGATGACGTCTAGAGGATCGATGTGATGGGTAATATCGACAATGACCGCTTGGGGGTTTATGGACAGGATAACCCCCTTCATCATACCCACATATGCATCCTCAGTGCCAAAGTCTGTCAGGAGAGTAATGATCGACATTGTCAATTATTGAAACATTTTTTTTTGAAAGCTGAACCCCAGATGACGGTATGCCTCCTGTGAAGCCTTTCTTCCTGAAGAGGTTCTCGTAACCATCCCGACTTTTAAAAGATAGGGCTCAATGACATCCACAAGAGTATCTGTTTCTTCCTGAAGGGTTGCGGCGATGGCCTCGATGCCCACCGGTCCCCCTTTATAAAATTCAATAATTGTTTTCAGGTACCGGCGGTCAAGATGGGTCAAACCCTTTTCATCAACCCCTTCCAGGGTAAGGGCTTTTTCAACGATTTTTCGGGTAATGATTCCATCCGCCCGAACCTGAGCATAGTCCCTCACCCGTTTAAGGAGCCGGTTTACAATCCGCGGCGTTCCCCTGGATCTTTTGGAAAGCTCAATCGCACCCTGATTATCAATTGTCACTTTAAGTAACGCAGCCGACCGTCCGATGATTTCAATCAGTTCCTCTTCCGTATAGAAATCGAGGCTTCTGAAAATACCGAACCGATCCCGCAGCGGTGCGGATAAAAGCCCAACCCGTGTGGTAGCACCGACGAGTGTAAAGCGGTTTAAACGGTATTTGTGGCTGCGGGCATGTATGCCTTTGTCAAACACAAAATCAATGGCAAAGTCCTCCATGGCAGGATACAGAAATTCTTCCACAATCTTAGGGGTTCGGTGTATCTCATCTATAAAAAGGGTGTCTTTATCTTCAAGATGCGTTAAAATGCCGATCAGGTCCCCGCCCTTTTCAAGTGAAGGACCGGCAGTGGTAATGAGATTACCTCCCATTTCATTGGCAATAATATGTGCAAGGG
The DNA here is from genome assembly GCA_019308685.1 of Deltaproteobacteria bacterium. GTDB lineage: Bacteria > Desulfobacterota > Desulfobacteria > Desulfobacterales > UBA11574 > S5133MH16. Next base: position 1,510 of record JAFDHQ010000084.1, on the reverse strand, counting down.
TTGTTTTCCCGAGGCCCGGAGGTCCATGAAAAATAATATGGTCAACCGGTTCATCTCTTTTTTGGGCGGCTTCAATTGCAATTTTAAGCGCTTCCACAACTTCTGCCTGACCCACATAGTCTGTAAAATGTTCAGGCCGCAAAGAGAGTATTTCCGGTTCCTTGTCCACAGGAAGACATGATCCTTCAACAAGTCCATGGTTGTCTGAAGAGTGTTTTAATATATCATTCATGTTTTTTGTCGCTGTATCGGGTTAGAAATTTTCTCCGCGATATACTTCTTCAAAAAGTTCTTCAGGGGTTGCGATAGCATTGTTTCGTTTCATAGCTTGGGCAATCATCTTTTTTGCGACGGTTACCTTGTGCCCCAGTTGAATAACAAGTACATCCAAAACCTGCTTTGAAAAGTCTTCGACCACAGGCTCTTTTACTTTTTCTAATTCACGGATCAATGCGAATTTATTCATCCTGCCTTCAAGGGTGGCAATAATTTTACGAGCCGTCCGGTCGCCGATGCCTTTTAATTGTTTGAGTTTATGGATGTCTTTCGATTCTATGGCTCGAGCGATGTCACGGACCGGTATGTTCAGGGCCTTAACCGCCTTGAGGGGACCGATATCTTCTACAGAAATAAAATATTGAAAAAATTCTTTTTCGACCTCGAGATTAAAACCGATCAGTACCGGTTTGGGTTGTCGTTCGGTCTGTTGATAATAGATATAGAGGGAAACTTCGTCACCGACTTTTTTTGCCCTAAAGGTTTCCATTACAACTGCCGGAAGCAGAACTTCATATCCGACTTGATTTGCAAGGAGCAGTATCCTGTCACCCTCTTTTTTTAGAAGTTTGCCTTCAAGATAACCGATCATGCGATACCGTTGTAACCGTTTTGTGCTGTATATTTTGCGACCGACCGTTATTGTGGCGAAACAGGCCCAGAAGCGCTAGGCCCATTGCATCAGAAGCGTGATAAGGTTTAATGGGATCTGTCAAGTTTAACAAGCGCCGAACCGCTTTTTCAAGCTGCATTTTGCTTGCATTTCCGTTTCCGGTCAGCACCTGTTTGGCTTCGCGAACCGGGACCTCCGTTACCGGCACGTCGGCCTGGTATCCAGCAAGTAGTACAACACCGGTAACCTTTCCCAATGTTATGCCGGCTTTTGGAAACTTTACCATGGAAAAGATGTCTTCCACCACCATAAGGTCGGGTCTCTCATTCCTTAATAAAATGAGAAGATTTGAGAAGATTTTATCGAGACGGCCTGGCAAAGGGAGGTTTTTTGAAGTGTTAATGCTGCCGAATGAAAAGCCTTTAACCTTAAGATCCGTTCCCTTGACAATTCCAATACCGGTTGCAGAGAGACCTGGATCTATACCGATAACCTTTATCATGTAATGCTCTTTTCCTGATTTTGGATTCCGGACAGTGATTATGTGAAACGCTTCAGCTTGTTTGGAATGGATTTTTTTAAGAGATGAACGGGTGTAAATCAAGACTGCCTGGATGACTG
>JAFDHQ010000083.1 GCA_019308685.1 Deltaproteobacteria bacterium | reverse complement strand
GCATGCTGACAATCAATATCCGTATTTTAGAGGAAACTTTTAAAATATCACCGATCAGCACAAGACCTTTTATGTCCGGCAGGGCCATATCCAACAAAACCAGATCGGGCTTGAATTCTTTTACCATTTGAAGTCCTTTATGCCCGGTGCCTGCCTCCCCGACTATTTCATACTTGGAGTTTTGGCCGATGATCTTCTTAAGGCCTTCCCGAAACAGAGGATGGTCGTCAATGATTAATATGCGCTTTTTTTGACTCACTTTTTTGTCTCTTAAAAGGAATTTTTATCAATATTTTGGTACCCTGCATGGGGCGTGATTGAATGGTCATTTGCCCTTGAAACAGGTTGACCCGTTGTTTCATGTTTTGGAGGCCCATCTGTTTTTCATTAGCTAATCCAGGCTCTCGAGTTTTTACATCAAAACCTTTGCCGTTGTCTTCAATGGAAAGGATGATATTCGGAGATGCGCCCATCAGCATGATGTTCACCTGGGTGGCATGGGCATGCTTACGAATATTGTTCAGACCTTCCTGAACCAAACGATAAAGATGGATTTCGATATTAGAATCCAGCTTAAACAAGTGTAACCCGGCCGATTGAAAGTCAATTTTCACTCCGTTTTTTTTAGAGAACTCTTCACAATAGATCTTAAGTGCCTCTGCAATGCCCATATCCGCCAGAACGGGAGGACGAAGATCATATGAGAGGTCTCGGACGGAGCCGATGGCTCCTTGAAGGGTGTTTGAGATTGCCAGTAATCTTTCCTTAACATGGGATTGTAACCCCGGCTGATGCTTTAAAAGCATGTCACACTCAATTTTTGAAACCGAAAGGTCTTGTGCCACCCTGTCATGGAGTTCATAGGAAATCATCTGACGCTCGGTTTCCTGTGCGTTGATTAATTGTTGTGAAAGTTTGCGAATATGGGTTTCGGCTCGTTTTCGTTCACTAATATCCTGACTGATACCGCGGTAGCCCAAAAGGTTTCCCTTTTTGTCGAAAAACGGAATCCCATTTGTCACCATGATGACTTCAAGTCCGTCCTTTCGAATGAAAATTGTATCAAAAAGCCTCATGGGTTCTACGTTCTCTATAATTTTATAGATTTTATTTTTCAATGCCTGTTTATCTGAGTTCGAAAAGAAATCATAGAAGTATTTACCGATCACTTCATCAGTTTGATAGCCCAATAAGGCTTCTACAACAGGGTTAGAATAGATATACCTGCCGTGCACATCCATCTCCCACAGCCAACTGAATATGCTTTCAGCCAAGTCCTGAAATCGTCTTTCGGACAGGTATAGAGATTGCTTAAGTTTTTTTTCGCGAACCACTTTCGCAATGACACTGGGCAGCAAAGTAAAAAAGTCCCCGGACTTAACCAAATAATCTTTGGCCCCGGATTTAATGGCCCGTACCGCAATAGTCTCGTTTCCCTGACCGGTAATTATAATAACCGGGATATCTATATCCCGTTGATTTAAAACTTCCAAAAACTCGATCCCATTCATGCCGGGCATGAGGTAATCAGTTATAATAACCGTGGGATTGATTTGATCAAGCCGTTCAAGGCAACTGGTTGCATCCTGGAAATGATGAACCGAAGCGTATGGATACTCCCTGGAAATGGCCCGCTTCATGAGGCTAAAATGCGCTTCTTCGTCTTCAATGATCACCACCGTTAACGTTTCCACGATCAATTATCCTTGTCTTTGAGGGTGAAAAAAAACGTGGCCCCTTTCCCCGGCTCGGATTCCAGCCACACTCTGCCGCCATGGTATTCAACGACCCGTTTGACGATAGCCAGTCCCACACCGGTTCCTTGTTCAATCTTTTTTGCGGACGGCAGCCGCTGGAACACCTGAAAAATCTTTTCAAAATATATTTTTTCAATACCGATTCCGTTATCCCTGACAAAAATCACCTTCCGGTCATCCTGCTCTTGAACGCCTATCTCAATTCGTGGGGAGGGGTTTTCCTTGCCAATATATTTAATGGCATTGGATAACAGGTTCTCCATGACCTGAATGATTCTCTTTTTTTCACCATAAACCCATGGAAGATTTTGCATAACGGTGATCTGAATACCTTTTGTCTCGATCTGAGGCTGAAGCGCTGTAATAACTTCTTGGATCAGATCGGCCAGAGGAAATTCGGTCTTTTTTACCGTTAACCGCCCGATGCGGGAGAGTTCCAGCAAGTCGTTAATCAAAAGCTCCATCTTTTGGGTCGCATCGCCGATATAATTAAGGTATTTTTCGCAATCTTCAGGGATCAGGTTTCCAAAATCTTCACGCAAAGCACCCATAAAACCCTCAATGGTAACAATGGGCGTCTTCAGGTCATGGGAGACCGAGGATACAAAGGTTTCAAGTTCCACGTTTTTGGCGGCGAGTTCCGTGAGCAGGACCTCTAACTTCTTTTCATTTTTCTTTAACGCCTCTTGGGCCCGTTTTCGTTCACTGACTTCATGAAGGGCATGGTCTCTGGCCTGCCGGTACATTTGCATCCGATGATTAAGAAAATGAAGGAGCAGCGAGAGGATTGCAGAGATGAAAAGGCCGAAAGCCAGAAGCCCAGAGTTCCGAACCACCTTGGGTGGATAAAGGTCAGCCTTAGGGAAAAGTTCCAATTGCCAGGTTTTTCCTGGAAAATGGATCCATCGAAGGACGTGCAGGTTATCCTTTTTCGGATTACTGTGGCTCTGTTCTTCATTCGTGTAAATCAGCCGATCGGCTTCGTAAAGCCTGATCCAAAAGTCCGTGAGTATACTATTGGCCAAACAGATGTCCACAATTCGCTTGACCCGAAATACACCGTTCAGGTAACCTTGCACCCGGCCGTTATAGATCAGAGGCTGGAAGGTATGGAAACCCAGTCCTCCCTGAATAAGCTCCGCACAAGGGGTGGTCACATATTGGAGATGTTCCCCGGCCTTTTGAAATGGATCCCGTACCCGCGAATTCAGATGTTCATGGACCATGTTACCGATGAAACCTTCATTGCCTTCCCTGGGGAACACCCAGCGAACCCCCCCCCCGGGATCGATCCAGTTGATCCCCGTAAAACCGGGGTAATGGGTGTAAAAATCCTCGGCAAACTCGAGAAAACGCTTCCGGCTGAAATCAGGCGGGGTTCTTTCGACCCATCTATCGGCCAATAATTCAAGAGAAGCCATGCGGGTGTTCATCAGACCTTCGACACGAATCCGTACCTGTTCCGAAGACGTTTGTGTATTCCGAAAGACGAGCTCTTTTTCATACCTGTTTTGATTTTGCCACAGAATTACGGCACCGCTGCCAAAAATTAAAAATGCGGCAATGGGGAAAAAATTTTTGAAATGGGATATGGATATCTTCAACGAGAGTCTGTATATGATATTGTATCAGGGTTAAAAACCGTATGGTTGATATACGCAAAATGTTTCATAAGACCGTACCTGTCGCATAGGGTTTGCAGCCCCGGTTTTTGTTAGAATCACGTCGATTTGCTGATATTCCAGCGCGTTATGCATAAGCTTGAATTGGAACTTTGATTTTCTTCACAGATGAGGAAAAAATATGTCCAAGTCTGAGAATGCATGCTTTTAACAAGAAAGGGTGTTAAAAGCAACACCCATTTTTGGCCTTGAATTGCGCTACTCTTTGGTTCGATTTTAAGGATTTTTTTGATAAAAAGATGGGGTTCAGTTATTTCTTTGACCATTAGATGGATAGGTTTATTGCAATCCATTTGCTTGCCCAGGTTATTCATTTACTCGAAGCAATTTTAATTGCTGTTCCTCAATGCGCCGCTTTTTTTTCGAGAAACTAATAATGTTCTCCTTATCTGCACGATCTGATTTGTTGCCATGGGCCTTAGGATCCGAAACTTTTTGTTCATTATGTGCTTTTCTACCGGAATTGTTATTTATTCCATGGAGTTCCGTATTCTGCCGGTTAACAAGGGGCCGCTGTAACATTTTTTCATAAAGATCTATGTAATGTTGTGCGGTCACCTTATGATTAAATGTAGTGGCGCTTTGCATCATTATCCGTTTGACCTGCTTTTTCTTTTCTTTTGCAGGCAGCAGGTAAAATTGCATGGCCTGATCAATAGCCCAGGACAATCCTCCGGGATCGAATGTGTTAAACAGAAAACCGTTGCCCGTATTGTTATCGACGTCCAGGTGGGCAACCGTATCATGAATCCCGCCGGTATCGTGGGCCACCGGAAGCGCCCCATAAATTGCGCCGATCATCTGCGGAAGGCCGCACGGTTCAAAACTCGACGGCATCATTACAAAATCCGAAGCCCCGTAGGCCAGACGCGCCAACCGTTCATTGAAGCTGCATACGGCCACTCGATCTGACAAATTATGGAATCGAACGATGTCTTTAAAATGCCTTTGATACTCTCCATCGGCTACAAAAACAATCTCTAAATTTTGTTTAAAGTAACGGGAAACCACTTTATATAGTATCTCAGACAGCAACTGGCATCCCTTTTGAACCGGATTCAGACGAGACGGCCAGAAAAAAAGGGGGGCATGTGGTTCCTGCATTAAACCTAACGTTTTTTGCAGGATGCGTTTATTGGCCTTTTTCCCACTCACATGGTTTTTTGCGGAATAGTTACAATGCAAAGCTTTATCGGTAGACGGGTTATAGGAAGGATCCGGTGCGTTTAGAATACCCACGGCACATCCGGCGTTATTTTTATTGGCGAGTTCACATTGCATGGACTTTTTTACAAAACCGTGGCGGCCCTGGACCATTTCCTTCAGGAAGGTGGGGCTCACGATATTGACGAAATGGGCGGCAAAAGCCCCGCTGGTAAGAAAATCTACCGGAATGGAATCTCTGGTATTTTCATAAGTGGATGGAAAATCCTCATAATAAAAGTTTTGCCAGAACGATGCACCGTCGATACCCCTGTCCTCAATTTCGGAAAGCGTGGTTTTAACCGTATGGATATTGTGGATGGTAAACAGACAGGGAATACCCAATTGTCTGGCCATGGCCGGAATCAGACCGGTCATCCAGTCATTGCAATGAATGAGATCCGGTTGAACCCAAGGAACGATATTGTTAATGACTTCTCGTTGAAACGCCAGTGAAATTCTTATATTTTCAGACTCATACCCGGAATAGATATGGTTAAGATAGAAAAAAGCCCTGTCCTGGGCCAGGTGAATCCTTTCTTCCGGAACGCTATCCCTTATGGTTTTCAGTTCCTTTCTGATCATTGGCGGCGATTGACCGCCGAAAATCGAGCGGTAATCCGGCAGGGCCACATGGACGTCGGCACCCTGGCTATACAGCTCATTGATCAAAGCCGCCGAGACATCTGCAAGCCCTCCGGCTTTGGCATTTAACCCGTTGCAAATATTACCCATCCCTTTGGGAAAATAGGTAATTTCAGGCGTCACGATAAGAACCCGGGGATTGGATGGAGCATTGTTCATTATTTACGCTTCCTATGATTCCGTATGAGATATCGATTTTGTCTACAGATTGAGGACCTAACAGATTATAATTTATTCTGTCCATAGATGGATGGGCTCATTTTGATGGTAGAAATTCCTAGTGTCGGGAATTTGTCCCGGATAATTAGGGGAAAAACGGATAGGATAGTTTTGAAAATTCTAGGTTCAGAGGTTCTGGGTTTTGGGTTGACAAAGCTATTTTTTTGGTAAGCCCCAACTTACCGGAATATCCAAGCTTTCAAGTAAGTGATTTATAAATAAAAACATACCGTTCCTCATTGATGTCAATGACAATATCCCCGCCCCTTGTCTCCGCATAAACGATCCATCCGGGCTTGGGACCGCTCCCACATTCAGCTTTAGGAACAAAATCGCCGGTCTTTCCGTTATACCAGGCAAGCAACATGGGTTGAGAGGCAAATTCTTTTGCCTTGTTGTCGGCAATCTGCTTGATTGACGCAAAATCCAAATCTTTATCGTCGATCTTTAATTCTATGGGATTGCTTAAACACTCTTTTATGGAACAGCGACATCCGGTCATATAAATTTCCCCCTCATTCACTCCACATAAACGTAACCTTACATTGGCCTGAACAATTAACTTTTTTCTTTTCTTGTGTCTCGGACCTTTTTATATTTTCCCATCATTTTGGAACTCATTGCTTCCAGGTTTTTGGCGATAATGGCAGCCCTGCCGGCCGGTATGGAAACCACCATTAATTCAGGGTCCAGACCGCACCGCAGGCGGTCCCCAAAGCCCGTGACCGAAAAATTGACCTTACCCGTCTGTATCGAATAAGCGGTCGCATCCCCACACACGCCTTGAAATCCCGTGGCCATTGAAATTTCTGTTCGGCCGCCGGTATCATATTTATCCGCCAATATTAAAAACATGACCTGTTCTGCATTCGCAGGAATGAGTATGACCTGATAATTATTGTCCGCTTGGGATAGAGGTCTGAGAAAAATTCCTTCCGTACTCCCGTCCTCGAGTTTGTATGCCCCGGTGACCGCCTTTTTAGCGGCCTCGACCGTACCAAATACGCCGGCATCATAATGCTTGTGGCCGGACAGCATCTCATCGGAATAATTGGAAAAACCCAGTGTTGCTGCACCGGATTTGCAGATGATGTCCTTTTCCATAAGATAAAGGGTTTGCCCTTGGGCTGCCGTCATTATTCCATGACAATAGCTTCTGAGCGGTTTATCCGGCCGGTACTTTTCCAATTCTAAGTTATGGTTTGCGTAAAATGAAACAGCTACCGGAAAAATAGAAAGTTCTAAATGAGTGGTTAATATTTCAGATATTTGATCATTATTCATCGTTTTTCACTCCCAGTTATTCGTATCACACGCATGATACCTTGCATCAGCCTTATCTTATCAACATCTTCAGGTTTCAACTTAACACAGTTATTTCGCCGGCTCCGTTTATACAGGAATACCCCTAAAACATCAAGTCAGATATATGGCACCTATTATCAAAATTAAACCTTAATTGAGCGAAAGCCGAGGGTGCCCCTATTTTGATTCTTTTTATATTTGTCAACATTTTGCATACGCTTATTAAAGGTTAAAGAATCCCCCTGTAATGCCGATATAACTAGAAAGGCTTTAAATTCCTTGTATTATTTGAGGATATATAAATGGGGGCTTATGTCTACAACAGATGGTGTGCCTATAAATCATGGAAACAGGTTGTCAAAAAAAGACAAAAACTGATTTTAGGACCGCAATACCGAAATGCGCTGCATGATGAATGCGTTATGGCCGTGGTATTCGGCTATAATGCTCCCCTGCTGGCAAAAATTCTGGCATTCTCTCATCCCTGCGAATATGAATACGTAAAAGATCTATTCGCCAACAAAATCGACATCACGTTCAATAACGGAAATCTCGTCATCTCCAATTAAAACCAAAACAGACTGTGGGAGCAACAAATTCATGATCCATTCTTCATTCTGGAATATAGAATGGATCAAGCAAGATATTTATATGTCTTATCAAATAAATTTAAGAGAGCCTAAAGCGGTCCAGCACTTCTTTTCGCTTGCGCCAATCTGGTTGGAAACGAGTCAGAAGTGAATAGAAAGCCTTTGAATGGTTGTTATGTTTTAAATGACATAGCTCATGCATGATCACATATTCAATGCAATGCACGGGTACTTGTACGAGATTAACGTTAAGAGTGATTCGACCTTTGCTGCTGCAACTTCCCCATCGCCTGCGCATTTTACGAATCACCAGCAAGGGTTCCGGCACATTGTGTCGTGACGCAACCATGTAGCATTTTTCTAAATACTTTTTAAGATACTCGTTCGCTCGTTTTCTATACCATTGATCTACAGCCTTTTTAATGCTTTGGGTGTCGTTTTTATCCTCGACCCATACCCAGAGAAAACGGCCCAGCAATTTGGCCGGCTGCTTCGAATCCTTCACAACTTTGAGGCGATATTGTCTGCCCAGATAAACGAGGGTCTCTCCGCTGATAAATCGCTTTGGTGCCGGCAAGGGGTGATAGGATTCCAATTTGTCGAGTGTCCGTGCTATCCAGGAAGCCTTCTTCTTCACAGACAGATGAACCTGGTCATTATTGACGGTCTTGGGCACAAACACATCAACAGTCAGTTCGGGAGACACAACGATGCGCAACCGTTTACGGTCTCCGCGGTGTAATCGGTACGGAATCCGTCGAGAACCAAACTCGATGATATGCTTTTCGGCTTCAGTCTTCATTGGCAATGGCCACCTCTATACATCGATCAATAATGGCGTCGTGATTATCCAATGAAAGATCGAGGTCGTGCTGCTCAGCAACTTCAAAAAGGATGTCGTCGATCTCACCCCGCATTTTGTTGATTGCATCCTGATTGGTGCGCCAATCGCGAATTTTATAGGAGCTTATCCTTTCCGAAACTTGAAGCGCGATATCTGTTCCGGGTTTATCCTTAGCCTCACCGTATTTAGCCAGGGCCTCGGAAACGCAACCAAAATATCGCCGCGCCATATCTTTTCCGATAAGTTCAGAAGGGATGTCGTCATCCGTGTGCGTGACGACTTTCGTTGAAATGTTCTTAATTTTTTCAAGGGCTTCTAAAGCCTGAAGTCTTCCTGCATGGTAGGCTTCGATCACCTCCTCCAGTAACTTGGAAAACTTCCTATAAAAAGCTGGGTCTTTAGCGATTTCCTGTTCGATCACATGCTGGGTCGCAGAAGCGATTTTGTCTGCCTTGGCCCCTACACTTACCCCGTTATCTTCGAGCACCTGTTGTCGCTCCCTGGCATTCAGAAGATTGATCGGTTTACAGAGTTGCTCAACTTCTCCGGCACCAACATGCGTATCGATCAGCTTCTTGATCTTGGGCTCATATTCTGAAAAATTAATCGTTTCTTGATATCTCTGGGTAACGGCTGCCCTTAGATTCTGGAAAAATTTAAGATCCGCCTTGTATCTGTTGATGGTTTTCGGCGGGGTAGTTTCCAGAAAGTTGGCAGACGATAGGGCAAGAGCCAGCGTACGTGCGAACAGACTGAATCGCTCATAAAACTTGTTGCGCAGGTCAGCATCGCGCAGATGCACCTCATAGACTTCCGGGTCCTTGGCGCCTTTCACTTCGCTAAACAGTTCCCATACGTCCGAATGCAGTTGCGGCAACTCTGCTGCCTTATCGGCAATGTAGGTAACCGTCTCTTCCAAATCCGACCGGTCATAGTCGGCAAGAAGGCTATAAAAATCGATGGCTTGGTCCAGCTCTTCAATAACTCCGCTGTAATCAAGAATCAGCCCGTATTCCTTGCCTTCATGAAGTCGGTTGACGCGGGCAATGGCCTGAAGCAGGGTGTGCTCTTTTAGCTTGCGGGCCAGATACAGTACCGTATTAGCCGGAGCATCAAAGCCGGTGATGAGTTTGTCGACAACGATGATGATTTCTGGACTCTCACCGTGTTTGAAGGCGTTAATCAGCTGTTTGTTATATTTTTTTTCAGTACCGTACCGATCCATCATCATTTGCCAGAAGCTGTTTTCTGTCTCCGACGGCCCAGTCTCTTTATCTTCACCTTCGCGCGAAACCGGCGCAGAAATCAAAACTTCGGTCGAAACCAGGCCAAACTCGTCCATAAACCGCTTGTATTTGAGCGCAGTCTCTTTGTCAGGTGTTACCAACTGCCCTTTAAGACCGGTTCCCTGATAAGCCATGGCGTAATGCAGACTGACGTCCCAGGCGATCATGCGGACCTTTTGTGTGGCTTTGTTAAGCTGGCGCTCGGTGGAAAACTTACGCTTCAGGTCGGCTTTTTGGTCATTGGTAAGCTCTAAAGTAAGCTTTTCAAACCAGCCGTCGATGGCGTTTTTTTCTACTTCTTGAGGCACATGGCGTCCTTCGTAAAGGAGCGGCACCACGGCCTTGTCTTCCACGGCACGTGCAATCGTATAGGCCGGACGGAAAAGGTCGCCGAATTGGGCAAAGGTGTTCTTTTTGGCCGATTTGGCCAGGGGCGTTCCAGTAAAGGCGATAAAACAGGCGCCTTTTAGCGCCAGCCGCATGCGCGCATGCTGTTCATGGTACTGGCTGCGGTGGCCCTCATCAACTAAAACAAAAGTGTTGCGATCCGCCCGGGTCAACTTGCGGTTGGAAACCGCCGTAGCAAACTTGTGAATTAGTGTGGTAACCACGTGTGAACGGTGATCCAGCAACAGATCCACCAGATGCGTGCCGGTATTGGCCTGCTCCGGCTCCAGACCGCAAGCCCTGAATGTTCCGCAGATTTGATCGTCCAGATCGATCCGGTCGGTAACCAGAATGACCTTGGGATTCAGAATGTCCGTGCGCAAGGCCAGTGATTTTGCCAGCATCACCATAGTCAGGGATTTGCCGCTGCCCTGGGTGTGCCAGACCACCCCGCCTCGTCGCGGCTCATCGGAAGCCGCGCCCATCACGCGATCCATGATATCATGCACGGTAAAGTACTGCTGATACCGGGCGATTTTCTTTATGCCACCGTCATACAGGATGAACTTATAGGCCAATTCAAGCAAACGCTCCGGTCGGCACAGGGCATAAAGCGCCCGGTCCTGTTCGTAGACTTCTCTGCCCTTTTCAAGAACAGTCAGAAAATCGTTGCGGACATCTGCAAAAGGCAAAGAAAATAGTTTATCGATATCTTCTTGATCAAGCGGTTGATGAATTAACTTTCGAATGGAGGTGTCAAGATGCTCCTCCCTCCAGGCCGCCCAGAATTGCCTCGCCGTACCGGTTGTGCCGTAGCGGGCCTTGTCACGCGCCAAAGCCAGCAGCAGTTGGCTGTAGAGAAAAAGCTGGGGGATTCCGTCCTTGGCCTGATAGTCGTCAAGTTGGTCAATGGCCAGATCAATCGGCTTTTTCTTAGTCTGGGTATAGGCAGACCTTTTGCATTCGATAACAACCAAGGGTACGCCGTTTACAAGCAACACAATGTCGGGAATATAATGCTTCTGAAACCCTATGCGCTCGACCTTGTATTCCGCGGTGCAGTGATAGGAGTTGTTTTCCGGGTTTTTCCAGTCGATAAAATCGATGGTAAAGCTCTTGGTATCTCCTTCGACGGTCTGGGGCACGCTGGTTCCGAGACACAACAGGTCATAAGCCTGTTCATTCTGATGAGTTGCACCCATGGCCCTGAATCCTTTGAGGGCCTGGACCGCGTTTTGGATGCCATTTTCGGTGAATGGATGTGTACTGCCTTTGAATTCATAGCAGCAATAGGTTCGGATATGATCGACCAGAATCGGCTCCAGGATCGTCGACCCCAGCCGTCCGCCCCGGAGCTGAACCGTCTCTTCCGGCGTCAAATACTGCCA
>JAFDHQ010000082.1 GCA_019308685.1 Deltaproteobacteria bacterium | reverse complement strand
AGGTCTTGAAACCACTTCTAATAATTCATCGGAGGACCATTATGTCAAAACAATTTAAAATCATACTCATCACCTTAGGAATTATTTTATTTATCGGTTTTATTTTCCTGGGAAAAATCGTAGCCGGTTATAATACCGTTATTACCATGGATGAAAATGTTAAAGGAAAATGGGCCCAGGTGGAAAACCAGTTGAAGAGAAGATACGATCTTATCCCAAATCTTGTTGAAACCGTAAAAGGGTATGCAACACATGAAAAAGAGCTCTTCGAAAATATCGCACAGGCAAGGACCCTGTATTTTCAGGCCAAAGATGTAAAAAACAAGATTAAAGCTTCAAACCAGCTTGAGGGTGTGCTTTCAAGACTCCTTCTCCTTCAGGAAAGATACCCGATCTTAAAGGCCAATGAATCGTTTCTAAAACTTCAAGACAGCCTTGAGGGGACGGAGAACAGAATCGCAGTGGAACGAAAACGATATAACGAGTCGGTTCAAATCCTGAATACATATATCCGGACCTTCATGGGAAGGTTCTATGCAATGTTTGCGGGAGTCTCAAGTGCAGATTACTATAAAGTACCCGAGGCGGAACAGGCAGTCCCCAAAGTAAAATTCTAAAAGGTAACAGGTAACCCTGAAATTGTAACCAATTAAAAATATGTCTGTTTTACAACAAATACCTGCTATGGTGAGGGTTCTGATCGTATTTGTATGTGTGCTTTTTTTGATCAGAAAAAAGCTCTCATTGGGTCATACTTTTGTGCTGGGGGCAATCTTGTTGAGCTTTTTCTTTGGGTTGCACCCCAAGGCAATGATCGATTCAATGGCCGGATCCATTGTCTATCCGAGAACATTGTCTTTGGCACTCATTGTTTCTCTAATTTTAGTCCTTAGTAGCAGCTTAGAACTTTCCGGTCAGATGAACCGTCTTCTGGGGAAATTTAAGGGATTAATCACGAATATAAAAATAAATCTTATTGTCTTTCCGGCCCTGATCGGTCTTTTGCCAATGCCGGGCGGCGCTGTTTTTTCTGCTCCCATGGTTAAAGAACTTGGAATGCAGTCAGACCTTTCCGGCGATAAACTCAGTTTTATCAATTACTGGTTTCGTCATATATGGGAGTATTGGTGGCCGTTATACCCGGGTGTATTGCTGGCGACGGTTATGGCGGATATTAATATTTTTAAGTTTATATGCTTCATGTGCCCCATCACCCTGCTGGCGGTATACCTCGGCTACCTGCCGTTAAAAGATCTTCATCAACCATCCGGCAACACCCCCGATCATCATTCGGGTGTGGCCGTATGGCCCTTTTTCAGAGAGATGATACCTATTTTGCTTGTGATAATACCGGGTCTTTGCATGGGGATATGTTTTTCGTATCTATTTCCACATCTTTCCATTTCCAAAGAGATCGGTCTTATCCTTGCGCTTTTAATGTCCATCGGATGGGTATGGTATAAAAATAGTCTGTCCAAAGATAAAATATGGAAAGTGATAAGCAACCCTCAAAATTTGGATATGATGTATATCGTTGCATCAATTTTGATTTTTAAGGGTATTTTGGAAGACAGCCATGCCGTAGAAGCCATAAGCAGCGAGCTAATCATGCTTAAAGTTCCGCTTATGTTGATTGCTGTAATACTGCCGTTCTTAGTGGGACTCATTACCGGAATTACCATCGCATTTGTCGGTGTCACACTTCCCATACTGATTCCGTTGATCCATTCCCTGGGTGAAACAGATTTTATTATACCCTATGTCATGCTGACAATGGTATGCGGTTTCTCCGGCGTACTACTTTCACCGCTTCATCTGTGCCTTATTCTCTCAAATGAATATTTCAATGCCGGTATGGGAGCCGTGTACAAACATTTCTGGCTGTTATGTGTATGCCTCATGAGTTCGGCCATCGCTTATTTTCTGATATCGCATGGTATACTAAAAATAATATGATTCTGTTTTAATGGTTATCCCTTTTCATTTCATATCTTATTCCAAAACACTTTTCCTGAATTTGTCCGGTATTATCCATTCAATGGATTTAATTATTTTGAGGGGGTTCTCGAGTATAATTATTCTTGACGATTTACCGTGATTTGTTACGATTCGACAAACATAACCCAAAATTATGGAATAACGATATGAATTCACATAACTTAATATCAAAGATGTACATAAACGGCCAGTGGACCCATGCACATGACGGTTCAACCTTTGACGTCTTAAACCCCTCAAACGGCGATAAGATTGGGGAGGTTGCGGATGGAGATCGTAACGATGCACAAAAGGCAATCCATGCGGCCCGGCATGCCTTTGACCCCTGGTCTTGCCTGACCCCCTATCAGCGTTCGGAATACCTTTACAAAGCCTATGAGTTGATGATGGAAAACAGGGAGCATTTGGCACGGGTCATGACTGAGGAGCAGGGCAAGCCCCTGAAATCCTCCCGGGGAGAAATTCAATACGGTGCGGATTTCCTGCTCTGGTATGCGGAAGAGGCTAAGCGGGTCTACGGCGAGACGATTCCGGCGCCCCGTTCCGACCAGCGCTTTATAGTGATGCGCCAGCCGGTGGGAGTTGTGGCGGCCATTACGCCCTGGAACTATCCCATGTCCATGATAACCCGGAAAGTAGCCCCGGCTCTGGCCGCAGGATGCACGATTGTTCTGAAACCGGCGGAAGCCACGCCTCTTTGCGCTGTTGAAATTTTCAAAATCTTCGAACAGGCGGAAATTCCTTCAGGTGTTGTCAACCTTGTCACCGCTTTGGATCCTGCTCCTATCGGTGAAACCTTTATCACCAGCCCTTTGGTCCGCAAGATTACTTTCACAGGATCCACAGAGGTCGGCAAGATCCTGGCTAAAAAAGCAGCAGAACAGGTAAAACATGTCTCTTTGGAACTCGGCGGCCATGCGCCGTTTATTGTTTTTGATGACGCCGACCCGGTGTATGCTGCCAAAGGCGCAGTACTGGTTAAATTTTTGAACACCGGGCAAGCGTGTATCAGTCCCAACAGAATTTTCGTTCATCGCAGTGTCGTGGATCCCTTTTTAAAGGAATTTAAAAACCGGGTATCTGGAATGCGTGCGGGCAGCGGTTTTGAAAACGGCGTGAGCATTGGACCGCTGGTGAACTCTGCCGCACTGGAAAAGGTGGAAAGACAAGTTGCCGATGCTCTGGATAAAGGTGCAACGCTGGTCTGCGGCGGCCAACGGTTGATGGACAACAATCTTAATAAGGGCTACTTCTATGCTCCAACGGTTTTAAATGATGTAATGCCGGAAATGTTGATCTATCGCCAAGAAACCTTCGGGCCGGTGGCTCCGATTATTGCGTTTGACACCCAAGAAGAAGTTTTGGAAATGGCCAATGACACTCATTACGGTCTGGCCGCCTATGTTTATACGCTTAATCTTTCACGTGCCATGCGCATGTTTGAAGGCCTGAATTTCGGTATTATCGGCATTAACGATATTAATCCCACAGCAGCCTCGGCGCCTTTCGGAGGTATGAAGGAAAGCGGTCTGGGACGGGAAGGAGGCCGTGAAGGTATTGCCGAATACCTTGAAACCAAGTTGGGCGGATTTTCTGTGTAACCATCATACCCGAAATATCCATTGAGCGAAAGTCGAAGATGCCAGTCTCCGCAGGCATGACAGGGATTTAAAATAAAGGAGGAATATACATATGAATGAACAGAAAACAGAATTAAAGAAACGGCATAACTTCCTGGATTTTCTTTACTGGAATCTGGTTGTTTCCGTACCGTTTATTACGGCATGCATAGCCATTGCCAAGGATTCAACTCTATGGTTACTTGTTTATATCATAACCTGTATATTACTTATCATGGTCATCTACAAATTTTACTGTACCCATTGTCCCCATTACATTCAAAGCCCAAAAAACACAAAGTGCATGTTTTTTTGGGGAGTTCCTAAATTTTTTAAGGAAAAATCCGGTCCCTTAAGTCTGCTTGAAAAAACCGTGGCCCTGTTAATACCTATCGTTATCCTATTGCTTCCGCTTTATTATTTGTTGTTACAACCGGGTTTGCTGGTTATATACTTTCTCTCTGTGATCGTTTTGTGCACAACGTTAAGAAGATATGAATGTAAACGATGCATCTATACTCAATGTCTGGTAAACTGTGCGGAAAAATAGTCCGGGAATATCCGGTATGTCGTGTTTTTTTAACATCTCAATAAATTATTGGTTCGGGCAAATATAACTGTTTGACACACCAGAACTTGTCGAAAAGTTATTGTATTTCCGATGATGCAGTATTTATGCTACCGTTACTTTTTATTCCCACCGGTTACGGCCAACTTTCTTCAAATCAATATAATGTACCGTTCCTCGCTCATTTATAAAAGAGGTCAGAATCCAACTGACCAGGCTGATCAAAAGTGATCCAAAAACTGCCGACCAAAATCCGTAAACCTCAAAGCCGGATATCGTCCCTGAAACCATCATAAGCAGGATTGCGTTTATCACAAAGGTAAAAAGCCCGAGGCTTAATATATTTATAGGAAGCGTTAAAATAAATAATATTGGCCGAAAAAAAGCATTTAGTATTCCTAAAATAGCTGCAGCGAAAAATGCAGATAAAAAACTAGTGGTGTGTAATCCATCCAGCAAATAAGACGTTACAATAATTGCAAACGTTAAAATTAACCACCTCAAAAAAATTCCTCTCATTATTTTTCTCCATAGACTTAATGCGAAAATTTAAATATTCTGAAAACCCCATAGCTTGCATTTTTTGCTTTAACTTTTCATTTCTTAGAATTTCTATGAGTTCCAGTTTGTTCATGGCAACCTATTGAATAAATCATCAATCAAATCAGTACAATAAAGAATCGGTTGAAATTTGTCAATGAATTCTGTATGGATAGCTTAAATCTTCAATAATATTTCGCTGATAAGGAACTGTATTATCGAATACCCGGAATAACCAAATTTATTTCAAGAATTCCCTTAGTTTTTGTGGTTGAAAAACCATGCCGCCAGATTATCTTAACCAAATAAAGCCATACAATATCCGTCACGCATGTCCTAAGCCCGGCAAATGTACTCTTTTGGTAATCGATATGCAACAATATTTCTACTCGATTGCAATACCGATATTGGGAAACGTTCTATCGATTATCGACGCCTGTCGATCAAAAGGAATCCGGACAATTTTTACCAGACATGGACACAAAAACATTTTAGAAGACGGGGGGATGCTCGCTGAATGGTGGGGAGATCAAATCGACTATGGATCAAAGGACTGGGAACTTAACAAGTCCCTAACACCGTCCGCTGCCGATGAAATCATTGATAAGAATCGATACAGCGCTTTTCATGGAACCGGTTTAGATGATAGCCTTAAATCAAAAAAAATAGATGAGCTTATTATTACCGGCGTAATGACAAATTGCTGTTGTGAAACAACGGCAAGAGATGCTTTTGTCAGGGATTACCGAGTTTTTTTTGTTTCGGATGCAACAGCGACGGTGAGTGATGAACTTCATTTAGCATCTTTAAAGAATCTTGCGTTTGGCTTTTCATATATTTTATCCACGAAACAGTTGTGTGGTTATTTGTCTTGACAGGATTATACCTGAATTTTCATGAAAGATTCAGGCATGAAGCAATTGATGTCCCAATGAGGAAATCGTGTTGGTTTTAAAATGTGCCGCATGTAAAAAGAAACTCTGGAAATATGACAAAATTGGACAGGGCGAAGTTTTAAGGTGTCACAAAGATCGAATCATAAAAATATATGCATTCACATACTCCGGAACCAAACGGAATAAATAGAAGCTGTTTCAAAACTTTCCGCGAATGGGAGGTTTTGAGACATCTTCTATATCTTTTGGACGTCTGATCCAATGCTTGCTTTTTGCCGGATATTTTAAAATCCACGATGGCACCGTATCGGGTTTGCCGGTAAATGACCTAAAAAATCAATCATCACTGTTTTCGATTTCATCAATAATTGCGATAATTGCTTTGTATGAGTCTTTCATAATACCTGTTGGATAACCTTCAGCCGCGCTTCTCGCATACTCTTTCGCTATTTCAATAGCCGTTTTGAGGGCTTCATATTTTTGTTGTTTGGTAGCCATAACAATCGTTTCTTTTTTGAAATTACAAAAGAATTTTCTCCAATAAATCCGCTCAAATCTTCTTTTTGTTTTTTGATTTTTGTTGTTTCTTAAGGCACTTTTTATCTTTCCTGACGATGGCACAGAGTTTTGGATTATAAAGCTCTTTACAGTTGTCGTGATTATACAATGGGCATTCTGGATACTTTTTTGACATAAATCTTTTTATTCCTTTTCGTTAGTGTCCATCCAGAAATCTATATGGGGCACAAATTAAGTTTCCAATGTGGAAATGAGCAATTTTTCGCAAGGTCAAGACAATCAAGGAATACCGCGTCCCGCCCCGAGGCGGGAACAAGTGATTCCGCAGATTGACCCCAGAAAAATAGGCTCTGCCCCCGTTGAATCGGCTGCGCATTCAACGGGGTAAACATTTCACGGGGCAGTCTCAAAGATTGAGCCCCGGCTAAATATTAAATACGGATTTAACTGGGCAAGCAAAAATACCATTTATGGATGAACACTAGTAAGTGTTCGTTTTATGCCTTAACATAAACACCCTTTCCCGCACTTTTAATTTTGCCCTGCTTCTTCAGTTTATAAACAATGTTATACGTTTTCTTTTGATCGAAACCGGTCTTTTCCATCAACTCAGCGGTGCCGACACCCTTTTTCCTTTTTTTAATAATCCCAAAGACGGTATCCGCGGCTGTTAATTGGACGCGTTTCTTTGCGACAGGTTTTTTAGCAGTAACCCTTTTTGCCGGTTTTCTTTTGGCAACTTTTGGTTTGGCTTTCTCAAGTTTCCCGACCGCGACAATCATTCGATCAACTTTCTGGGATAGTGCTTTTAGATCCTTGTTAACAGACTGCAAGGTCCTTTTAAAATTTTTCATTTCTGGATTCCTCCTTTGAATTTTGAGAGTTATCTAAGCCGGACGAGCCGTAACCAAGAAATATTTGCCACCAAGGCACAAAAATACAAAAATAAATGCTAAGCGACTAGCAAGTTAAATGAAAACCAGCGGAAACATTTTTACCCTCATTAAAAAGACGATTGAAGGTTTTAAAAGCTTTGGATGATTTTTCTTCGATTAATTCAATACCATTTTTTTTTAAAAATTTACGCAATGCTTCAGTCGATTTCATCTGTCCCGGCGAACCTTTACCCAGCACCAAAATGTCAGGTTTTGATTTCAAAATATCTTGAATATCATCAACATCGACGAAGTGTCCTCTTTTTCTCCACCATTCAGGAACGACTTTTCCCTGAATGATTTTAACGTCATTTCTGTAGCTCACACCGTTGATGACTATATTTCCAAAAGAGTATTGCTCAATCATGATATGTTTAATCGTATGGTTATTGTTAACTGTCTACTCTCTCTCTCAGTTCCTTCCCACACTTAAAAAACGGTAGCTTTTTAGGTTTAACCTGGACCGGTCTCCCGGTTTTAGGATTTCTTCCGGAATACGCTTTATACTCCTTAACAAAAAAAGAACATAATCCTCTAATTTCGACCCGTTCACCTTTTATTAAGGCCTTTGACAATTCGTTAAAGAAAAGTTTTACTACCGCTTTTGCTTCGGATTTTGTAAGTCTCGCATCTTCTTTTAGCGTTTCTATAAGCTCCAGTTTGTTCATATAATCCTCCTGATTTAATCATCAATTAAATCAACATAATAAAGAATCCATTAAAAATTGTCAATGAATTCTCTACAGTTAGATTAAAATTTAGTGATTCTCAATAAGATAAATTCTGGTGTATTAGAAGATGAATTGAAAAATACGGTGGAATTACTTTAGTTGGGATCAATGCCTCAGAGAAGAAAAAGGATCAGACAATATATGCATGATCCCTTGCAACACTGCATCCGGCTGGGATTTTTGTGGTGATCCCAGAGGTTCTCCCCATTTACCCACGTTGTTATATTCGCATCAAAAGATACTGTAAATATTACGAATTCTACCCAACAAAGAGGCATAAAAAACCCACTGCTATACTGAAATCAACTGTTTGATATCCATAATCTCACAAAAAATTTTAAGATAAGCTTCTGCATTTTCAGCAGACGGATTGAACAGCTTTTGGAATTGGATATTGGCCGCAAAAACTGCACCGAAGCATGAGCGTACCTCGGCCTGAACCCACTACGCTATAAGTATCCCTACCACGTTCCGCTGCTCCTCGACCTCTGGGCTGTCTCTTTGTGCTCGCCGGAACACCGAAATTCTGGCATTGTGGATTCTTACAGAAGTTGACCTGAATCGTACCGACTTCCACTGGGACACGTTCATGGGAGCATTACCAGTTTGTTAATGAATTGCGCTGCTCTGTTAAGAAAAAAGTCTAAAGAAAGTGAAAAAAAAATCTGGACATTGCATTTGACAACCTGTATAGGAGAATAAATAATCCTTATGGAGGGCAGGCGATCATATGCAATCAAAATCTTCAGAAAAGTTTTGTGGCCAGATTGTTACAGAAGAGCAACTGCAAGAAATAATAGAAATTATTGATACATTTCCCAATCTCAGCCGGACTGAACTGGCTAACACGATCTGTGAACTATTTTCTTGGAAAAGGCCGACCGGGAAGCTAAAAAGCGTTGAATGCCGTCAATTTCTTGAACGTCTGGATGCAAATGGCGTTATCTGTTTGCCTTTATGCAGAAAACAGTTTGCCAAAAAGACGATAGCAAAGGTACCCCGAACCGAGAGGACCGATTCACAGGCGACTATTTCAACAAAGCTACGAGAGCTATCTCCCATATTGCTGACCAGGGTTAAAACACAGGAACAAAGACAGCTTTGGTATGAATACGTCGATCGGTATCATTACCTGGGATATCAATTGCCATTTGGAGCGCAACTGCGCTATTTTATTAAATCTGGTGCAACCGATGATATTCTTGGCTGTTTTCAATTTTCCAGTCCTGCCTGGAAGATGGCGCCACGGGACCGATGGATTGGTTGGACCGATGAGCAACGAAAGGTCAACTTACAAAAGATCATTAACAACAGCCGGTTTCTCATTTTTCCTTGGGTTGAGGTCAAGAACCTTGCCAGTTCGGCTCTCGCGTTGGCGGTTAAGACCATCCCGGATGATTGGCAACGTTGCTACGGCTACCGCCCGGTTCTTATGGAAACATTGGTTGACCGGAAACGATTCAAAGGCACTTGCTATAAAGCGGCCAACTGGATACACATGGGGAAAACGACTGGCCGTGGACGGATGGACCGTGACAACAAACAGCAAGGCATGGCGGTTAAGGAGATCTATGTTTACCCCCTTACATCCCGATTTCGTCAAGAATTGGTGGGATTGTAAAAGGGGGCTTCATGGGACTTGCGGCTCGCATTCTTGAACAGAATCCAACAGGGGAATTTCAACACATGATCCATGATGAAGTGGACAAATGGGTTGACCAGATTATAGATGAAGTGCGCCTAAAATTCCTTGGTTGACCCAGATTTGGTCCATTTTTAGGTCGGCTTGTTCGATTTTAGTCCCAATTGAACAGACAAGCCAAGTTCTTTAGTTGCCGCGGTAACTATTTGGGGCGCTCGTGCACCAATTTTGGCTCCCAAAATTATCAATTGCAGATTTAGGTTTTATTAAACAGGTCGATATCAAGGACCGCGTCGATTATGGCTTTGGCTTCCATGAATACCGTAATATTGGGTTAGAGTCACTCATAATTGTCGATATCCCTTTGCTTTTCCTCCTTCTTTCTTTTTCTAGTCTATACCATTCTCTTATTTTTTTTAATCCATCATGTCCGAGTACATCGTCACGATCAAAATAAAAAGTGATTACATTACCAAGATAATCGATCAAACTTTCCCAACGTTCAAAATAAATATAAGAGAGCCTCTGAAAATAAGCTTTAAAAAAACTTTCTAATAATTCTAACCTGTTCCCTTTCCATTCTCTTTTGTTTTTATACAAAAACTTTATGACCCCTACGGCTGAAATCGTATCCCTTATCCCGATATGAGTCTTTTTTATTATCTCAAAAAATGGATCAACATACTTAATTTTATTCCTTTTGAAATAACTTTCAAAGGTGTGCATCTCTTCACGATCACAAATCTGGCCTCCCAAATTCACATCTTGTTCATGGAAAGTCACATGAAACAATTCGTGGTTTTGTTTCCGGGCTGTACCTATCCCTATCTCTTCGGCGATAAACGGTAAATAATCTTCCAGGGCTATAACTTCTTCCCTCGAATTAAAAAACCTTTCTAAAGCTGGCATCAGTTTTCTCCCTGAACGTTGCCTTTTTAGTGCTATATCTCTTAATAACGGAGAAATCCTTTTTCGCAACTTAAATAGTTCTGGATCATCGAGCTGCGAAATCTTTGATATCCTGTGTGGACTGATTGCACAATTAACAATTAAATAGGGTCGCGCTTTTTTTCCGTCATTTTCGTATTCAGCTTCTTCAAAATTACCTTTTCCATCCGGTAGACTATACAATGGTTGATATGCCAAAAAATCAATAATCCCTTCACTGTAAGGGCCTAATTTTTCAAATGATGTTAAAGCGGTATTTTTATCTGTCTCATCTCCAATTCCGGTAAATTTTATTGAATTCTTACTATGGGGTTTAGAAACCGGATCATGAAATAAACCGGATGATTTGAATGTTAATAATCTTCTGTCAGGTAAAGGAATATAACATTGACGCAGGTTAGCAACCGAAAACTGCACTTTGTCATAATGTCTATCCGTCATCGCAACAATAATTTTACCTCCTCTCGTCAATATTTCATTTGCCACCTTAGGCGTACCACAAAGAAAAATTCCTTTGTTTTCCATGATATAATCAGCAAGAGTCTTATCCCCTTTTATCTTTTCCGCAGCCAACTTTTTATTGCAGATTTCCATCTTTCCTGTTTTCTCCTCAGGCAATGCCTGCATAAACACCGGTCTTAATACTCGATCATTTAACAACTCCTGTTTAACCAATTTAATTGCTTCTGAATCAGAATCGAATAATTTCACAATCTCCGGATATTTATCCAGTCCTTCCTCTTGCAAATAATTATTCCATACCATTTGTTACCTCAGAACTGGCATTGGTTGTGATCTATTAAGAATATTTTGTGCATCGTTTATTTCAAATTCGTTTAAGTTTAATAGATATTAATGACGCAAAGCCCAAAAAACTTTAATCAAGGATCATGGTCTGACCGCACTCACGGGCTAAGGTCTGACC
>JAFDHQ010000270.1 GCA_019308685.1 Deltaproteobacteria bacterium | reverse complement strand
AGTTAAGCTTAAATTTTGCATTTTAAAAATATGATTTAACATAAATCATTTTTTGGGAACTTAAAATGTGTCAAAAATATGACGGAATGCCATTAATTACGATACCCCTTATTGCTAATCAGGCTTTAGGGGCCTTGAGCACAAGTTTCAGTCGGTTGGAAAGAGATACATGCCGTCGTGGAGCGTTCTTCCTCTATCGGGATTTAAATGCGTTTGCCCTGGGGAATTTTGGTTGACACACGGTCTTACGATTTATTATGTATTAATTCGGCCAGAAACGGCCGGCGAAAAAAATGCGCTGATAGCGTTCAACAGGGCTGCAGCGTGCTACAAATACTTGAACCTAAGTTGAGAAAGCCGGATTCAACGGCTTTCTTTTTCAACAACAAAACAGGAGGTAAGGTACAATGGCCTACACAGAGAAGATTCTGGAAAAAAGTATTGATCCCAGTGTTCACAAAATGCTGGAACGGGCTGAGCAACTGAACCTGGAGACGGTCTGGGACAGATATGAGGCAATGCTTCCGGAATGCGGGTTTGGCGAGCTGGGCATCTGTTGCCGAAATTGCAACATGGGCCCCTGCCGGATCAGCCCTTTTGATGACCAGGGACCAAAGAAAGGTGTCTGCGGGGCTACAGCGGACATCATTGTGGCGCGAAACCTGATACGTATGATTGCCGGCGGGGCGGCCGCCCATTCCGACCATGGTCGTGACCTTGCCCATACCCTCTTGTTGACTGCTGAAGGAAAGGGCGGGGGATACGAGATCAAGGATGAGGAAAAGCTGAAAGCACTTGCCGGTGAATACAGTATAGAGACTCAAGGCCGCACCAAGGAACAAATCGCCTTGGATCTGGCCCGGGCGGTTTACAGTGAATTTGGCAAGCAGGAAGGATTTGTGCAATTTACCCGACGTGCGCCTGAAAAACGGGTGGCGTTATGGAAAAGCCTGGGAATAGACCCGAGAGGTGTAGACCGTGAAATCGTGGAAATTATGCATCGCACCCACATCGGCGTGGACAACGATCCGGTCAGTTTAATCCTTCAGGGGCTCAAGGCCTCCATTGCCGACGGATGGGGTGGATCCACCATTGCAACAGAACTGTCGGACGTGCTTTTCGGTACGCCCATGCCGGTGCGCTCCCAGTCCAACCTCGGTGTTTTAAAACAGGACCATGTCAACATCATCGTTCACGGGCATGAACCGGTGCTTTCGGAAATGATTGTGGCCGCTTCAAATGACCCGGAACTGATCGCTCTATCGGAAAAGGTCGGCGCTAAAGGTATAAATGTCGCTGGCATCTGCTGTACCGGCAACGAGATCATCATGAGACACGGCATTCCCATTGTGGGGAATTTTTTGCAGCAGGAACTCGCCGTAATCACCGGGGCGGTTGAGGCAATGATTGTGGACGTTCAATGTATCATGCCGTCACTCGGGCCCCTGAGCGAATGCTTCCATACAAAATTTATCTCTACATCTCCCAAGGCCAAGTTTCCGGGTGCCACCCACATGGAATTCAGTGAAGAAAAAGCATTTGATATTGCCAAACAGATCGTTCAGGTGGCGGTGGAAAACTACAGCTTTCGCATCCCGGAAAAGGTCCTTATTCCGGACGACAAGACCGAATGCATGGTCGGGTTCAGTACCGAAGCCATCGTCAAGGCTCTGGGCGGAACCCTGGATCCTCTGCTGAACGCAATTAAGTCTGGAGATATCAGGGGAATCGCCGGTGTGGTGGGATGCAACAATCCCAAAGTCAAGCATGATTACGGCCACGTGGCTTTGGTCAGGGAACTGATCAAAAACAATGTTCTGGTGACGACAACCGGCTGCAATGCCATCGCCTGTGCCAAGTTAGGGCTGATGCTTCCCGAAGCCGCCGACCAGGCGGGTGACGGGCTCAAAGGCGTGTGTCAAACCCTGGGAGTTCCGCCGGTTTTGCATATGGGCTCCTGTGTCGATATCAGCCGCATCCTCACGGTCTGCGCTTCGGTGGCCAATGCACTCGGGGTGGATATCAGCGATCTTCCCGTAGCGGGCGCTGCTCCGGAATGGATGAGCGAAAAGGCGGTAAGCATCGGCGCTTATGTGGTGTCTTCGGGGATCTTCACGGTGCTCGGGACCGTACCCCCGGTTCTGGGAAGCAAGGTGGTAACCGAGGTGCTGACCCGCGGTGCAAATGAAGTGGTGGGCGCTACCTTTGCTGTTGAACCCGATCCGATCAAAGGCGCCCGTCTGATGATCGCACACATGGATAAAAAGCGCCAGGCATTGGGCATCTAATAGAAAACCAATATAAGTAGTGCCCGAACGAAAACTAGGATTTTTCGTTAAGATCAAGGAAGACGAAAATTTTAACCACAGGAATAC
>JAFDHQ010000081.1 GCA_019308685.1 Deltaproteobacteria bacterium | reverse complement strand
GTGAGTTTTCTGCTTTAGTTGACGCAGCAGGCAAGTCTTACAAAACGGGCAATAGGATTGAGACCGTCGAAAACTTGAAAAAGGCCGTATTATCCATATGGGATGAAGTTCCCCTTTCCGCCGGAAATATCAGGCTGGTTTCTGATACAAAAAACTACACCACTAAGAAGAACAACGTCTATCGTAAAGGAGAACCCATATATATTACTGCCCAAATATTTGGACATAAATTGAAAAAAGTTGGAGATAGTTACCATATCAATATAACAACCGACTTCCTGGTTTTAGATGACGCCGGCAAGATATTGGGAGGACAGCAGGAGGTTTTAAAATTTAACAATATTTCACCCATACCCATTACTGATTTTTCATTGGATCTAACCTATACCCTTACCGGAGCACCGGCGGCTATATATACATTCCAGACAACGGTCAATGATAAAAATTCAGCCAAGAGCACCAAATTTGATACTAAAATAGAAATTAGATAATCCTAAATTATAAAGAATGACTATCCACCATATTCATCAGCCTAAAGAGTCAAACAATCAGACATATTTATCGAATCAGCGCAACTTGGTGATTGCCTTATTAATCACTGCCATTGTCATGATCGCTGAAATAATTGGTGGCCTTCTGGCCAACAGCCTTGCCTTGCTCAGCGATGCCGGACATATGTTGACCGATATATTGGCATTGGGCTTAAGCTTAGTTGCCATGAGGTTTGCCCAAAAACCACCCACACCCTCGAAGACTTTCGGGTTCCATCGATTGGAAATTCTGGCTGCCTTTTTTAACGGTATGCTCCTGGTTTTCATATCTTTTTACATATTCTACGAAGCATATCATCGCCTGCTTCATCCCCAAGAAATTAAAGGTTTATTTATGCTCGTCGTCGCCTGCATAGGGCTTTTAGCCAATGGCATAGGATTAATACTTTTAAGAAAAACCGCCCATACAAGCTTGAATGTTAAATCAGCTTTTTTACATATTGTGGGAGATACAATCTCTTCCGGTGGAGTGATTGTGGGAGGGTTGATAATCTTATATACAGGCTGGTATTTGGTAGACCCTTTGATCGGTATCTTTATTGGGATACTTATCCTTAGAGGAGCGT
Source organism: Deltaproteobacteria bacterium (assembly GCA_019308685.1). Lineage (GTDB taxonomy): Bacteria > Desulfobacterota > Desulfobacteria > Desulfobacterales > UBA11574 > S5133MH16. The sequence goes on along the minus strand of JAFDHQ010000081.1, from coordinate 16,254 downwards.
ATGCTCTGATAATAGAATCCATCGACATCTTTCTGGAAGCAACCCCTAAAGATATAAACGTAGAGGAAATGTTGGATGAACTCCGTAAAATCAAGGGGGTTAAGGATGTACATCACTTGCATTTATGGACAATTACCTCCGGTATTAATGCCATGAGCGCCCATGTATTAATTGATGATCTACTCATCAGCAGTAGCAGTTATATTTTAAAGGAAATTAAAAGCCTTCTCCATAATAAATATAGAATAGAACACAGCACGATCCAGTTTGAATGCAAATTCTGTGGAGACGATCTGTTGCATTATCATGTCCACACCTAACCCGGATGGGAAAACAAATGAAAATTTTCGGGATAAGGGGTCACTCAAAGCTACACCATTTTTTATAAAGGCCTTGTTCAATCGCCACGTCCTTTGGAATATTGGTTTTTTATTGAGACTTCAAGAATCATTTTGTCTTCTGAGCCGAAGTGTCTGCAAAGCGTTTCGAAAATCTCAGCGCCATGCTTGATGAAATAACAATTTTTAAAAACGCTGGGATCAACCATACCCTCGGATTTCAGATGGGTGATCAGGTCTTGAAGCGGTTTGTAAAATTTTCCCACAAAAATTTGGGGCTTGTAGTAACCAATCCCGAGCTTCTTTTTTACAAAGGTAATGGCATTTTCAAGGTTGGTGCCCACTCCGCCCTTGAAATAAATGTCTGCCTCGGTAGTTTCAGATAGAATTTCCTGTCTTTCCAGTAGATCATTTCGGCCCAAATACGCTGCAAAATCCACGTGGGTATCAATGTCAACTCCTGGGATTTTCCAATATACGGCCCCACAGAGCAATCCCAGAGAAGCCGCGGTTTTGGATACAAACGACATAATACTTCCGGCGCTCCCGCCGGTAAGAATTCCGCAAATGCCCCCGTGGAAGTCCTTGAATGATTTAATGCTGTCGACGATTTCTTTTTGGGTATGCGTATCTACAGGCCCTGCGGTGCCGTAGATCGCGGCCAGCTTTCTTGAGCTGAAGGCTTCATGGAATGAAGGTATCACCGATGACCTCATAAAAAACTGCTTGTATAAAACCAGGTCTCCTTGCAGAGGGCTCTTCCAGTGAATCTTCACACCCATATCCTGAAGTGTATTCATAAAGACAAGATGCTCTGACCTGAAAAAGTATTCCTCTTCAGGGGCATTTCTGAACGTCAGATCACTGAGCAACCCAAGGTCAGCAGCTACAATAAGATAAGATGCCAGGCGCCGGTTAGGAAAATCTTGTAAAATCAATGCGGTATTTGGTTTTAGTTCATGTATCAGCAAATCGTATCTTTCATTCAGTTTGATGAATTTTTGTCCCTCGGCGTCACTAACGGCGGCCATAGTTTTTTCGTTTACGTCCCGGTTCGCGTAAAGTTTCTCTAAGAGTTCGGAGTTGAGGTCGATATAGAACTTACTCTTTACATTTTGTCGGGAGGAAGCGGGTTTATAAACTTCGAAATGAGCCATCTCCTTGACAAAGTCTTTTTCCCCGCCCACAAGCTCAAGATAGATGATCCCATTGGTGTGTCTGCTTCCCACCCTGGCATCTGCATGCTCCGGATCTATAATATACATTTCGTTTTGCTGGGTAAATAGGGTGGTATGGGAGATGACTCCGCTCCCGGCGGGCACGATAAGCTGGTCCACTTTTTTCTCCGGCTGGGCAAAATATAGATCTTCCCGAGGAATTCTTTTTTGCACGGCAGCCTTGAGATATTTGGGCGTCAGGACATTCGGGTTGGGAAGATGTACAAAAGGCATAACCGGTATCGCCAGAATGCCGTCCTCGGTGACTTGGGTTCCCTTTGGAACAATGATTATGCGATTTGAAATGAGATTGATGAGTTCTTGTGCTGAGTATTTAAGTTTAGAATTTCTTAAATAAATCTTGCTGACTTCAAGACCGGGTTCCATCAACTGGTTAATCGTAAGACCTGCAGCGTATTCGGGAATATAAAACCAAAACCTCGCTTCATATGAAATCTTGTTGCCATTGAGTTCAAAGGAACTCAGTTTCTCCTGGTTAATTCCAAGCCTGGCCTTTGTGCTGTGTAGGTCCGTTGTCAGGCAGTCCTGATTGCGCAGGAAATAATGCATCTGTTCATTCTCAAGGTATGTCGCGACCCGCGCAATGACTTCAGTCTCATCGGCATGAACGATCTTTTCGATTTGACAATCAGGGCTTTCATTTAGGGACATAATTAAACTCCAAAAAAAATATACGGGGCAAATCACCGCTTGCCACTGTGCAACTGAATTCTCCATCCGGGTCAGTTGCTTTTTTTAATCATACCTTCTTTTTCCTCGGGCTTCTTACTTTCAGACTCATTGAAACTTTTTTTTGCAGATTCGATAATGGCAAGACACGGGTTCTTATTGCCCAATTGCCCGTTGGTCAAAACAGCAGCAAGGCCGAAAGGTCCGAACAAAACCACGCCGCCGATAGCCTTTCCCAGGGTAATCATTGATCCGGTGGGATCGATAGATAGAGAAGGCTTGGAAAGGGTTCCCTTGAGTTTAAGTGTTTTTGTTAACTCACCAAAACTCAGGCTGAACTTGGCCAGGCCATTAATGCCAACTCCTTTTTTGGGAGACGGCTTCAGTGCCAGATCAATTTCCTCTGTCTTAAGATCGATTTTACCATATCCGACCACACTCACCTCAGGAGTATCCAATACCAGCGCATTACTTTGCGCCAGGCCGTTGTTAATGTCAAATCCACCGGCAAAACAGTTTATTTTGGTGTAGTTTTCATCCTTTTTCAAGGGATTGAGGAGCTGTAAAAGGCCGGAACTCAGATCGGTGCCCAAGAGCTTGATGGCTTTTTGGTTGATACTTCCACCGCCCATGACCATCAAGGTTTTACCGTTAAGACCGGACATAAGTTCTGCGATCGAGTTTCCTCGGCTTTTGAGGTCCAGTTCCATATCCATATCGCCGTGGAGTGAGTCATAAATTCCCTGCTTTTCAAGCATACTGCCAAGCTCGTACTGGTTGATTTTGAGTGCCGTGGCCACTTGGGCAGTGTTGCCTTGGACATGGAGATCAAAATGTCCATCAAGCGTGCCGCCACCCACGACCAACTTCAGGGGGGTCACGGTAAGGTGTCCATCTTCTAAAACCATATGCGCGGTAGTATCACTGAGAAAAAATAATGGCAGCAAGAGCTGTTTTGCTTTAAGTTCAATTTCAGCGTCGATCTTCGTAAACACTTTTAGAGGCAAAGGGGTATCGGAAAAGACTTTACCTCTGGCAGTAAATTCGGCAGCATCCTTTTCCGGCTCGCCGGTCTTATTGCCTTTTTTTGACAACAGGGGCCGCAAATCGAATTTTTGGGATGAAAAGTCAGCCGTGATCCGTGGCTTCTTGCCGGCTAGATTTATTTCAATCGATCCATTTAGATCGTCCTCTCGGATTGATGCTTTAAGGTCAGAAACCTTGTAGGATTTTGCCGAAAGGGCGACAGCGTTGCCGGAAACGAAAAAGGGGCCGTTGAAAGGAATCGGTTTGCCGGTAATCTTTTTTAGATTTGCAAGATCTTTGCCCCGAATATCAAAGTTTAGATTCATTCCTTTTATGGCCGTAATATCTTTGACCAAACCCGTGAACCTTGCCTTGGCCAACGCTTCATTGCCCACCTTGAGGTCAATGTCCGTTAATCCCAGCCTGCCGTCAGGATCCGTGAGCTTGGCCGACACATCAAACGGACCTAAATCCGGAACATAGGTTATATTGTACCGCTTTAAAAGCTCGGGAATGGATCGGCCGTTTCCCGTTACCGTTATCGCAAGCCCTTTACCTTTCAGGAGATCCCGGATCGAACCCGTGAACCTTGCCCGGGTCAATGCTTCATTGCCCACCTTGAGGTCGATATCCGTTAATCCCAGCCTGCCGTCAGGATCCGTGAGCTTGGCCGACACATCAAACGGACCTAAATCCGGGACATAGGTTATATTGAACAACTTTAAAAGCTCGGGAATGGATCGGCCGTTTCCCGTAACCGTGATATTCAGACCTTTGCCATTTATGGGATCTTTCGCCACTCCATCAATAACGACCGTTGAACCCGCAATATTGGATGTCAGCTTCACCGGCCATGCTTTATCCGGATCGGTCAACGCGGTCACTGGGCCCAAGGTTGCGTTAACCCGGAAAGGCTTACTGTTGTATCCTCCGTTGAGCTTCAAAGCAACAGCCCCGTCGGGGCCCGCAGAGACCGTTGCATGTTCCAGAACCACCGTATAGGTCCGGCCGGATTGTCTGCCATTATATGTAAAACGACCTTTTTCAATCCGAATTTCTTTGAAGGTGAGCGAAGACAAAATTGATTTGCCATATGCGGGTGCTTTTTCTACCGATTTTTCAGCCTCCCTCTTTTTTACGGTTTCAAATTCAAGGTTTGATTTGCCGGCCCTGTTGGTCTCAATGAGGATATCGGGCTCGATCAGAATCAACCGTTTGAAAAGGATAACCCTTCTGATCAATGGAAGGACAGCCACCTGGACCTCTAATCGCCTGATTTTGGCCATCTCAGGCCGTGAACCCCATGACACATTCCGGAAGCTCACATCCTCTATAACCAGGCTCGGAGTAAAGCCGATTTCAAACTCCAGGTTACCTTTCAGCGAAAGCTCACGACCGGTGGTATCCTTGACCATCCGGGCAATTTGAGGTTTTAAATTGTTGAAGTCATAGCTGGACAGAATTGCAAATATCCCTACGACCAACGCAACAATAAGAAAAACAGCAATACCTAATATCCATTTCCATCGCATGAATAGTATGTTCCTATATAACCCGCAATTTTAATTAATTATCATTCAAGATTCAGTTGATAAATTTAACGGCCAGGGCCCATCCATCAAGGCATGTGAAAAAAATAACCACCCCGGTACGATCTGCCGGACCTACGGGGCAGGCAGGCATATGTTTAATATTCCGAGGATTTATTCGCCACCGAACTTTGGCGAATTAATTTTTTGAACATAACACAGAGACTTGTCCGCCTCCGGCGGATTGGGCAAAAAGATCATTTATGGATGGACACTGGCTAACCTTCGATCTCTATAGTTTCCACCAAAACCCTTGCGGTTCCTTTTTTATAAAATCCAAGCCTTTTAGCTGCACCGGCACTAAGATCGATAATCCTGCCTTTTACAAAAGGACCTCGATCATTTACTCGAACAATGATCATTCGATTATTTTCCAGATTTGTAACCTTAACGTATGTCGGAAGCGGCAAATATTTGTGAGCGGCATTAAGTCCTTTGGGATCAAAAGCTTCGCCATTGGCCGTCATATGCCCTCCTTTTTGACGAAGTGTCTCATACCCGTACCATGACGCGATTCCTTTTTGATGGTATTTACTGGCTTCCTTTACAGACATGGGCACATACCTTTTACCTTTGACCACATAAGGTGCTTTCTTGACACGACCCTTTCGAATCGCATCTTTTGGAGGTAAATTGTCGATAGATTCAATCTCTCCACGGGTTAACGGCCAGCTTAAAGGGGCCATGACGACGACAAAACTAAATTTGCCTATTTTATATACTACTTTTCCAACACCTTTCGTTACTTTATATGTTGTTTTTAAGGTATATTTTGTGACTTTGTAGGTGGTCTTAAAAATACTGCAAGATAAAAAAAATAAGACGACAAACAGCAAAAGAATCCATAAAAATGTCTTAACTTTTTTAAGCCTCATCTCACCTTTCTATGAAATCCCTAGAAGTGGTTTCAAAACCTTCAATCAGGTTCAAAGTCAAAGCGGAGTGAGGGATTCAAGCGCAGGAATATATTTAATATTTCGAGTATTGAATCCCTCGCGCCAACACAGGAATTGGGCCTGAGGGGAGGTTTTGAAACCACTTCTAACAAACCGATGAATCACACACATTAAAAATATAAACACAGAGGATTCAACCCATCAGGAATAACGGAAAGGTATAACCTGAATTTTTCACTTATCAGAGGCTTTCATATGCAAGTATAAATTTAGACGGATATAATTTTCATCGGCTAAATACAAAAAGACAAAACAGATTCGAGTTGACCCAGATATCCTCCATAGAAATGATCAGCACCGTCAACAATTTCAAATCGAGCATCGGGGTTCCATGTGGGCAGCATTTTTTTTACAGCATCAGCGGGTGCAATATCATCCCGGCTGCCGGTTATAACAAACCTTAAAACGTTCATTGCGCTTATTGCGTTAAAATCCATAAACCCCACCGGAGGTGAAACCATCGCCATATTCTCCACAACACTATCCCCCTGAGTGACGGCATGTGCATTAACCCAAGCGCCGAACGAATACCCGGCAAGATCTATTTTTTCAATGCCCATATCAGCAAGAAATGAGAGGGCGGCCAAAACGTCCTTTTGTTCGCCTACGCCATTATCATATTGACCCCGGCTTTCTCCAACCCCCCTGAAATTAAATTTTAATGTTGAATATCCTTTTATATTATAGACGTGCACAATCGTTTCAACCACCATATTATACATATCTCCGCCGTAGAGCGGATGCGGATGGGTCACCACGACCCCCCTCGTCTCGTCTCTTTTATTGAACAGCCCCTCTATTTCATAATTTTCCGAAATAAAAGTTATTTTTTTGACCATTTATGGATAGACACTATATCGTATATGGTTATCCTAATAGCTCCCGAACCGCTTTTAGAAGTTCGTCTCGTGCGACCGGTTTGGCAAAGGTCCTCTGTGCTCCTAATTTTTGGGCGATATCTAGATATTCCTCCGGTTCGATTCTACCACCTCCGGATATGGCAATTATTTTTAAATCCGGAAAGTCTTTCCTTAGTTCAAAGATCGTTTCAATACCTTCCTTCTCAGGCATGATAATGTCTGTAATGATTAAATCGACCGGATTCTGCCGGTAAAATTTTATCCCCTCCTTTCCGTTTGACGCTTTCACTATGTCATACCCTTCACGCTCTAAAGTCTGGCCGAGCATGTCCAGGAGTTGTGGTTCATCGTCTATGATAAGAATGCGTGCCATTGGTTATTTCTCCTTGATTATTATTGCTCAAAAATTTCTTCTATGTTTTGAAGTAGTCTTTTTTTTCTCATAGGCTTTGCCAGATAACCATCTGCACCTGCTTGCATGATTCGTTTTCTGTTTTCATCTGTATCAAAACCCGTAATGGCCAATATTTTTATATGAGAGGCGTTTGGATCTGTCTTTATTCGTTTACAGACTTCAAAGCCGTCCATACCCGGCATAAACAGATCAAGAATCATAAGGTCGGGTTTAAATCGCAGGATATTGGCTCCGGCCTCAAAACCGTCTGATGCGACCTCAATCCTATACCCATTGGAAGACAGAATTCTGTTAAGTAGCTCACAAATCTTTGGGTCATCATCGACAACCAGAATCTTTTTTTTATTTGAATGCTTGTGGAAGGGGAAAAGCATTCCCTTTTCACGCATAAACGATTCCAAATCCTCTTTAAGAATTCTGAAATGACCACCAGGAGTATGAAATGACTTAAGTTCCCCTGACTTGACCCATCGCCACAGGGTAACCCTGTGTATGGAACAATACTCGGCAGCCCGGGGAATAGTAAAAACATCCTTTTTTTCTGCCATATTGGTTTTATCTCTATTTTCAAATGATTAATAGAGTAACTATTGTAACTGTTGTAACTATTGCAACATAAAATTTAGGTTATAATCTGTCAAGAAAAAACTCCATAATGCATCTTAAGCGAGTTGTCTGAGTTTATGCTGAGAAACAAACGGTTCATCCCGTAATGGCGGAAGAATGTTGGAATAACGGGATCTTCATTTCACTCTGCCGAAAAAAAATGACTGTATAATTCCCTTGATTTTCCTCAAAAAGGATATTATAATTAAAATAATCAATAAAGGTCCATTCTTAATTGGCGGACCGGTTTCGTTCTGAAGGAAAGTTCCATTTGTCAAAGCGGCAACCTGAAGTCTGGAACTATGAGAATTTTTTGAAAGGAGAGTGTCACTATGGCTAATGGAATTGTAAAATGGTTTAATAGCAGCAAAGGCTATGGCTTCATTGAGCAGGAAGATGGTCCGGATGTATTTGTTCATCATTCAGGAATCAATGCAACCGGTTTCAAGACACTTGATGAAGGCGACCGAGTTACATTTGAGATTGAACAAGGCCAAAAAGGTCCGGCTGCAACAAATGTAACTGTGGTTTAGCTTCCCATTTCTGAAATTAACAAAGGGCATTCCATAAAATCATATGGAGTGCCTTTTGTTTTATGATTTCTACTATATTTAATCTATCATTTAATCCATCAATGACTCTTGAAGCAAAAAATAAAGACCTTCTTTATATCACTCGTAAATTATTATCTTTCGATACCATCAATCCTCCGGGTCAAGAACATGATTGTGCGAAGTATGTTGGAAGTGTCCTGGAATACGGCGGATTTAAAGTCGATTATTACCCATTTGCACCGGGCAGGACCAGTCTTGTCGCACGGATAGAAGGTAAAAAAAAGAAACTCCCTCTTTGCCTTGCTGGCCACCTGGATACGGTACCTCTGGGTGCTGTACCATGGCGTAAGGACCCTTTAAATGGTGAGATCGACGGAGATAAAATCTACGGACGAGGATCGTCAGATATGAAAGGAGGCATTTCCGCCATAATTACCGCAGCTCTCAGATTATCTGATAGGATTAAGGACGGCTCGGCAGGAATAACTCTTGTGATGGTTGCAGGTGAGGAAACCGGTTGCCATGGATCATCTCATCTTGCCAGTCTCGGTGATGTATTGGGAAAAGCCGGAGCAGTCATCGTCGGAGAACCCACGTCAAATTACCCTTTTATCGGCAACAAGGCCACACTGTGGATTGAGGCGGTTACTACAGGTGTTACGGCACATGGCGCAACGCCTGAACAGGGAGTAAATGCTATTCATAAGGCAGCGGAAGTTGTTACCAAACTGAGGAACTTTGATTTTGACGTTCCGGCTCATCCATATTTAGGAAAAGCTACGCTGAATATTGGAACCATATCCGGTGGTTTAAATTTCAACTCGGTTCCCGACAAAACATCTATCGGTATAGATATTCGCACCATTCCAGGTTTGACAAACAGTGAGATATTGGAAAAACTGCAATCTCATCTCGGCAGAGAGGTCCAACTGAAACGTATTATGGATGTTGGCGAAATGATAAGTGATCCGGAAAACGATTGGATACAGCAGGTTTTCCGTATCATGGAAAGGTTTCTTAAAAAACGTCCCCGGCCAAGAGCGTTAAAAGGATTCACAGACGCATCAATACTAACTCCGGCCTTTGGCAACCCTCCGACAATAATTCTTGGCCCCGGGGAACCGTCCATGGCGCATAGAACAGACGAATTTTGTTATATTTCCAAAATCGAAGAGGCTGTGGACGCATATATGGAAATTATTAAAACATGGTGCGATTTATAATGGCATTTAACCCCTTATATTGATAAGTTAACACCTGCTCAAGATTGTTTATCCAGATTTTAATTCGTTTATCCTTTCCGTAAGCTCGGGAATAAAATCGAGTATATCGTCCACAATACCGACATCTGCAACCTGGAAAATAGGCGCCCTGGGATTCTTATTTATGGCAATGACAAAAGGAGTTCCCTTTAAGCCGCCCACGTGCTGGAATGCTCCGCTGATACCCAGAGCCATATAAACTTTGGGCTTTACCGTCTGGCCTGAAGTTCCGACTTGACGGGATTTTTCCAGCCACTTTGCATCCACAATCGGTCTGGAGCATGAAACATCCCCGCCCATGGCCTCTGCCAGTTCAAATATAATCTCCATATTATCCTGATCTTCGATTCCCCTGCCCACAGAGACAAGGATATCTGACTTGGTAATATCGACGTCACCCACCTCGGCCTCGATAATTTCCAGGAAACGGCGCGCACCCGCCGGCAGACTCCCTTCAATAGCTTGATCGGTTTTGTCAATAATCTGACCTTCACCTCTTTTACGTTCATCTGCCTTGAAAGATCCCGGACGGACAGTAATCACAGCGCCTTCGGAAATATCGCTGAGCACATGTGTACTGACCTGTCCGCTGTATTCCTCGCGCACCGCTTTGAGTTCTCCGTTATCAAACCCTTCAAAATCAACGGCATCCGGGAGATATGCGGCATCAAGCTTTATGGAAAGACCCGGTGCCAGATCCATACCGAAATGGTCATGCGGAACCAAAACGATTCCGTCCTTTGGCAGAATAGAAACCAGCAAGGGTCGGAGCGCTTCTGCAGTAATATAGGCCAGCGCCGGGTTTTCGATCTTCCAGACCTCGGCACAAGATGAAGCAACTTCGTTGCATACCGAATCGAGTTCATTTCCGTCACCTGCAACAACAGCCGTAACCGAAGCATCAGGATCAAGTTTCTCTGCCGCTGCAATCAGCTCCAGGGCTGTGTCATCCGGCACCCCATCCTTGTGAATAATATATGCAAAAACCTGTTGGGCCATTATTTAATCCCTCCTTTGGCTTTTAACAGTTCAATAAGGTTATCAATGATCTCATCCGTACTTCCTTCCAGAATCTGTGCACCGTCACCCAGTTCCGGCACAAAATAATCGAGACACTTGGTCTTTGCGCCGGTTTCTCCAACAGATTCCGGCAATATACCAAGATCTCCGGCAGTATGAACCGGAATTTCAAGGGATGCCACTTTTCTGATTCCGCGAATGCTGACATATCGAGGCTCATTGATTCCGGTCTGAATTGAAAGAACACAGGGCAAATCCATCTCATATATTTCCTGGTTTCCACCCGCAATCTCTCTGCCGACTTTAATTTTTTTATCATCCAAAATTTCAATAAAATTTACCAAAGAAGCAAAGGGCCAATCGAGCATTGCAGCCAGCATTCCGCCAACCTGAGCCGCCCCGTCATCTGACTGGGCACCGGTGAGAATCAGGTCGTAATTTCCTTTCTTGACTTGGGCGGTTAAAATAGCTGCGATCCCTTTTCCGTCAGAACCTTCAAAGGCATCGTCTGAAAGCAGGATGCCTTTGTCAGCGCCCATGGCCATCTCTCTTCGTATAACTTCTTCTGCTTCCTCGTCGCCCACGGAAACAACGGTAACACTGCCGCCCACTTTGTCTCGAATCTGAATGGCTTCTTCAACCGCATAATTATCCCATTCGTTTACCGAGTATACAAGGTCATCCCGCTCAATATCCGTGCCGTCTCTATTGACCTCTATCTCATTTTCCGAGGGATCAGGAACCCTTTTAACACAAACTAAAATCTCCATATTTTTCCTCCCGAATCATTCCTTAATTTTAAACTTTGTACTTTTTGCAGCAAAATATTTTTGTTGTAACATCTCATTAAATTATGGTTATGGAGCCGGCTCAATATCACTATTTAATACACAAGAACTTATTTAGAAGTTAACTCTTTAGGAATTTTAGGCATTTTTTGCGTATCATACATCCGGTATCATATGCCGCTCGATCAGCTCTACCAGATCAATAGCCTCCATCTCCCCTTCAAGACCGCTTGTTTTAATGGCATCTTCAATATTGACCATACAGAACGGACAGGCCGTAACGATCACGTTTGCACCGGCCTGTTTTGCCATCTCAACCCTTACCTGACCCATCCTTTTTTCCTCTATGGGTTCATAAAAAAGCATCAGGCCGCCGCCTCCGCAGCAAAATGAGCGGTCCCTGCAATTTCCTTCCATTTCGACCCGCTTTATGCCTGGAATCGCATCGATAACCTTCCTCGGATCATCATAGATGTCGTTGTGTCTGCCAAGGTAACACGGATCATGGTAGGTATATATTTTATTCGGGTCTTCAACCGGTTTTAACCGTATGTTACCCGACGTCACGGCGTTGATTATAGTCCGGCTGATATGTTCCACCGGTGCTATACCTTTGTAGTCATTTTTCAACGCATTAAAGGCATGGGGGTCTGCAGTGACAATGTTTTTAGCACCTGAATTGAGGATCGCATCCGTATTTCGGTCTCGTAAGTCCTGAAAAAGCATCTCTTCACCAAATCGTTTCACTTCATGACCGCTGTCTCTTTCCGCCGGTCCCAGTATTCCGAAATCAACACCCGCAGCATCAAGAAACCGGGCGGCTGCCCTGCCGATTTCCTGAATCCTGTCATCATATGACGTAACACTGTCAACAAAATAGAGCGTATCTGCAGTTTCCTTCTTTCCAAGAATCTTCACACTAAATTTTACAGGCAAATCTTTTGTCCATTCTGCACGTTTTTTTTCCATTTTGCCGTAAGGGTTCCCGCGTTTTTCAATAGCCCTCAGCGGCTTTTGCAGGGATTGCGGCACCATTCCCTCATCCACCATACCTCTCCTTAAATCAACAATCTTGTCGATATACTCGATAAAAAGCGGGCACTCTTGTTCACAAGCGCCGCATGTCGTACATGACCAGATCTCATCTTCCTCCAGTACATGGCCGATTAAAGGCCGGTGATTTTCAGGTGTGCCCGTAAGGGGATATTTTTTGAATGAATAGTCACGGCATTTAATCGATATAAACCTTGGAGAAAGCGGACGACCCACGGCATGTGCAGGACAATTGTCGGAACACCTTCCGCAATCTGCACAGGAATAAAAATCGAGCATATGTTTCCAAGTAAAATCATCGAATGTTTTAACTCCAAAGGATTCCAGTTCGTCAAGACCTTCATCCGCAACACCCCATTTAACCGGTTTTACCGTGCCTTTATCCAGTTTCATAAAAAATACATTGGGAAGGGATGTAATCACATGAAAATGCTTGCCCAGCGGCAAAAAACATAAGAAAAAGAAAAAAATCAGCTCATGTGAGAAATAGGCACCCAAATGCAAAACCTGTAGGTTATCAACCGGAACAAAACTTAGAATATGGGCGGCAAACCATGTTCCGGTCATTGGAACCAGAATTTCAGCTTTAAATCCCTTTTGGATCCGAGCCGCAGCCTGGCTCCCTTCAAAAAGCATATCACATGTCACCAGCCCTATAATCAATAGCAGCACCAGCACCGCCTCCCAGGTATGTTCTTTTCCATACTTGGGAGGCACCGCATATCGTTCGGGTTTTACAATGATCCGGCGGTACAGTGCAGCCAGACAGGCAAACAGAACCCATGTTCCGGCAATATCCTTAAGAGCCAGGTAAATCTGACCGGACGTGCCGCTCATCCCCGGCAGCACATAATTGCTTGACAGTCCCAACATCACCAGCGTTATGGATCGAAGGGAAAGAATTACGAAACCCGCAAATAAAATAATATGAATAATTCCTGCATCCATGTATCTGGGATGCCGGTATTGCCCGACGGCATACTTTATCATATTAAAAAATCGATGTACCGGACGATTAAGTCTTGGGTCCGGACAAGATTTAACCAGCGGCTTTAGTCGGAGTGCTATCATATAAGTAAATATTCCAACACCCACAAGCGGTATGATTAATGAAAAAATGACGGTGGGGATTCCAAAAACAGTTGCTTTAGCCGGAGAAATCAAAGCGGCTTCCATTGTTAAATTTTCCACCCCCTGTTAATGAATGATAATTTATTCATATTTATGCAGGCACCCTTTTTTAATTCCATAACAACATTCGGTTATTCAATCAATTTCGAAACTATTCGAGTATACCAAACTGACGTAAATTACAAGCTTTCTTGACAAATATTCATTTTTGTCATAACAGATAATACAAATCAACCCTATCTCGAAAAATTCATATTGCACCAAAAATTTTCACCCTTCAGACTGTTGATCTTTGGTGAACTAAAAGAGAAAGAACATGGAAAAACAAATTAAATACCAAGACAAGCCCTGGATGAGCAGTTATGAAAAAGGTGTTCCGGAAAAAATAGAATACGAAGAAATATGTCTGCCGGAAATTTTGGAAAGATCGGCCGTCAGGTTTCCCAACAAGATGGCTCTCCTTTTTCAGGGGTACAAAATCTCCTTTCGTGAACTTAATGATATGGTAAACCGTTTTGCCGCCGGCCTTCATGACTTTGGCATTGATAAAGGGGATAGTGTCGCCATTGTTCTGCCAAACGTTATTCCATGTGTTGTGGCCTATTATGCCATATTAAAGATCGGAGGCATCACGGTTATGAATAATCCTTTGTATTCAGACCGGGAACTGGAATATCAATTCAATGATTCCGACTCCAAACTGCTGGTTACTATAGATCTTTTAGCCAACCGCATGATCGGTCTGAGGCCGAAAACAAAAATAAAACAGATTATCTATACCTCTATCGGTGATTACCTTCCGTTTCCCAAGAATTTATTGTTCCCGTTTGTCGCCAAAAAGAAAAACCTTGCTGCCGATGTGAAACCTGCTGAAAATGTTTATCCATGGAAAAATCTTTTGGCAAATAATATTTCCCGTTTACCTGAAGTTAAACTAACCTTTGATGATATCGCTATGTACCAGTATACCGGGGGTACCACCGGTGTTTCAAAAGCAGTTATGATTACCCACGGGAACCTGAGCAAGCAGGTCCAACAGATTGCTGCGTGGTTCTCGAGGTTTAACAGTAATGAAATAATGCTGGGGGCGCTTCCCTTTTTTCATGTGTTCGGTCTAACCACCGCAATGAATTTGGCCATTTTTCAGGGATGGGGAAATATTCTCGTCCCAAAACCCCAGCCCGATGCCTTGCTTGAGGCGATTAGAAAATTCAAGCCATCATTTGCCCCACTGGTACCCACCATGTATATCGGGATACTCAATAATCCTGACATCAACAAAACCGACCTAACGTCAATAAAGGGATGTTTTTCCGGAAGCTCGCCGCTTTCACTTGAAACCATAAGAGATTTCGAGAACAAGACCGGCGCCGTAATCGTGGAAGGATTCGGTCTAACGGAAGCATCACCGGTGACCCATGTAAATCCTTTTTCCGGCGGAAAACGGAAAGCCGGAAGTATCGGAATCCCCATTTCCGACACCCAATGCCGTATTGTAAGCGTTGATGACGGCAAAACTGATGTTCCAGTGGGTGAATCCGGTGAATTGCTTGTTAGAGGTCCCCAAGTCATGAAGGGCTACTGGAACAATCCCGAAGAAACCGCCAATACCCTGACAGACGGTTGGCTCCACACCGGAGACATCGCCAAAATGGATGAGGACGGTTACTTCTATATTGTTGACCGAAAAAAGGATATGATTATATCCGGCGGTTGTAACGTCTATCCCCGGGATATTGAAGAAGCCTTTTATGAAAACCCCAAAATTCAGGAAGCGTGTGCCATCGGGATTCCGCACCCGACCCGCGGCGAAGCGATCAAAGTCTTTGCAGTGCTCAGACAAGGAGAAACCGCAACCCAGGAAGAACTTATCGAATTTTGCATGGACAAGCTGGCCAGGTACAAGCTTCCCACAGAAATTGAATTCAGAGATGATCTGCCCAAAACCAATGTGGGCAAAATCTTAAAAAAGGAACTCCGGTCGGAGGAAATGGCAAAACGGAAAAAAACCGGATAAACACCCCTTTTAGGCGATTGTTAATATTTTTTGTGCTTTTTGTGGAGAAAAGAATGATCCAAGATTTATCCGGGAAGATCATGCGTTTCAGGTGGCTGATTTTTATCGCCCTTGCGCTTGCCTACTTTTTTGTTTATTTCCATCGTCTATCGCTGTCCGTGGTGGCCAATGATCTGATCAATGATTTTCAAACAACCGCCAGTGTTATGGGGTTTCTGGGCTCCATTTACTTTTACTGCTATGCCCTTATGCAATTTCCCGCCGGACTCCTCTCGGACTCATTGGGCCCCAGGAAATCCGTAACTTTTTTTTTAATCATCGCTTCCGCAGGAAGCATTATTTTTGGGTTTGCACCCACCATAAAAGTTGCCTTTATCGGAAGGGTTATGGTGGGACTGGGTGTTTCCATGGTCTTTATCCCCACCATGAAAATTTTATCCCAGTGGTTTCGCCCTCACGAGTTTGCCTTCATGACCGGCATTCTAAATGCGGTGGGAGGAGTCGGCGTTCTGGCGGCCACATGGCTTCTTGCCCTGATGACACTAATTTTCGGATGGCGCATCTCTTTTGAATTTATGGGTTGCTGTACTTTTATCATCGTGGTTCTGGTATGGTTTATTGTTAGAGACCGGCCGGAAGATAAAGGCTGGCCGTCCCTTGCCGAACTGGATCAGGAGAACGGGGAAGCTTCCCGGCCCTTAAAGCAGATACCGTTGTTGGAGGGCGCCCGCC
>JAFDHQ010000080.1 GCA_019308685.1 Deltaproteobacteria bacterium | reverse complement strand
AATGTTTGATCTATTTTTTTATTACTGGCCGGATTCATCTTGTATCTTTGCTCTTTCTTCCATTTCTTTTTCTATTTCAATCCGCATCAAAAGTCCTTCCACCTTGCTGGGCGCCATATGGCCATGAACGGCTTCATCAATAATGGCCACGGGCGCTAACGCACAGCATCCCACACAAGCCACCTTTTCAACACTGAATTCTCTGTCAGGCGTGGTTTCTCCGGCATGTATGCCAAGCTTTCGTTCAAAATTTTCAAGGATAATGTCCCCGCCCCGGACATGGCAGGCCGTACCCAGACACACCTTGATCGGATGTTTGCCCGGAGGATGAAATCGAAACTGGTTATAAAATGTGGCAACGCCATACACTTCACATTCAAAAATTTCGAGGTGTTCCGATACTATTTTTATTATGGCCTGGGCAGGAAGATAGGCAACCGTTTCCTGGACCATCTGGAGGATCGGGATCAGATTTCCTCTTTGCTTTTCATAGGATTCGAGTTTTGAGGCAACATGCTTTAGCGCTTCCTTTTCTTCTGGAGTTAACTCATCATTCATAGAACATCCTTTATTCAGATATGCAAATTCAGGTCATCCTGCACAGCGCCGGCTCCATACATATTACCAAACTCGAATAAAGCGAATTTTATTTACCTTGCTAAAAATAAAATGTCAACCTATGATCATATAATTATAACTGTCTGAAACCAAAACACCGTGTGCTTTTGTTTAGAATGAAATGGCTTTTAATACCTTTATAGCCCGAATCAAAGGGGGTTACAATGAACGTACTTTTTATTATTTCCACCCAAGACGCTGAAACCATATACAATGCGATGAGATTATCCAATGTGGCAGTCAAAAAGGGGGATGACGTCAGTATATTCATGTTGGGCAAAGGGGTTCTTTTTGAACAGAGCAGTAGCGAACAGTTTAACGTGATGGAACAGTTCAACCAGTTCCAAGGCGATTTTTATGTCTGAGGGGTATGTATGAAATCCCACGGTCTGGAGGGATCAAGCGCCTGTCCCATCGCCTGGATGGATGATCTTTATGAACTGGCCATGGAAGCGGATAAGGTGTTAACTTTCTGATATTTCTTTACGAATCCATACATAAATTAACGTTGTGATTTTCAAAGGCCCTAAATTAAGCCGGCCCTGCGATCCATAATCTGAGAACATTTTAAAAGCAGACCCCCGCCAAAGGCAATGAAACTGCTTATCATAAACAGCCTGAACAACCCCATGGTTTCAAACAGATAGCCGTTAAAGAAAAATCCAACCATTAAGCCAAGCCCATAGGTTATGGCGTTATTGACGGCCTGTCCCAGCGTCTTGGTCTCATCAGGCGTTATTGAATCAATGTATAGAATACTTGCCACATGAAACGTGCCGTAGGTCACCGCGTGAAAAATCTGTAACAGCAGGAGTGCGGCCGGAGATACGGCAAAAAAAAGGCCAAACCATCTTAACGCCGCTACCATAAATGAAAAGACCAGAACATTATCCATGGAAAAGTGTTTGAATATGCTGTCTGATTTTATCATAATCAAAATTTCGGCAATCGATGCCAGAGCCCATGAAATGCCGATAAACGTATTTCCGTATCCCAGATTTTCAAGATGAATGGAATAGAACCCGTAATATGTTCCATGGCTCAGCAGCATTAAAAAGGCACAGAACAAAAAAACGACAACACGCCGTTTTAGAAGCACTTTGACATTTACGAAAAAAGACGTCCGTTTTTTAATCTGGATATCAGGAATTTTGGAGGAAATTACAGCCTGTACAGTTGAAATGGCAAAAATGAGCACAAGAATTATTTCGATGGAGTAAAGGTCTATTATCCTGCCCAACACAATGACCGTGGTGATAAACGCGATAGTGCCCCATGCTCTTAATCTCCCATAGCTTTTCTTCTGTGTACCCAATACATCCATGGTAAAGGCTTCCAGAAAAGAAATGATCGGGGAATAAAAGATGCCGTAGAAAACCGTGATAACAAGCATGGCCCAAAAATCCGTGGTATAGAAATAAAAAAACCATATTGCGGTACTGATAAAATTACATGATATATATATCGGTCTTCTGATTTTAAGGCGGTCTGCCAAAGCCCCCCAACCCAGCGAGAATAAAATCAACACCACCGACCGTATCGCCGACAGTGCGCCGATCTGAAAACCACTGAACTTGAGATGATAGCAGTATAAATTAAAATAGGGCAAAAAAATGCCCATTACACTAAAGTATAAAAAGTATTGGGAACCGATAATAAGTTTAAATGAATTTCTGGAATCCTTATTCATACGCTTTTAGTACGGCATTTATAGACAAAAAACAATTTTTTTCGTATGTGATTGCCCTGTGCAACCCTTTCGGTTCCCTTTACAAATTCATATTCGGGTGTTAGTTTAACGTAATGGTTCCTTTTACCCAATGGTTATACCGTATGATGCCCATTCAATTATTCAAAATACATTTCCGTGTAATTTGTAAATTTCTCGTTTTTTCCGGCCTGTCAGCATTTCTTTTTTATGGGTGTACGACAGTAACGCCTCCCCCAACACCGCCGGGGCATCCCAAGCCTTACAAAATTGGGAGAAATTGGTACAAACCACTGCCGCACGCACGAGGTTTCAGCCAACGCGGAATGGCGTCCTGGTACGGCAAAAAATTTCACGGCAGGAAGACAGCCAACGGGGAAATTTACAACATGTATGCCATGACAGCCGCTCACAAAACCCTCCCCTTTGGAACGTATATCACCGTACGTCATCTAAAAAACAACAGGAAGATTGATGTCAGAATCAACGACCGGGGTCCTTTTGCCCGAGGCCGGATTCTCGACCTTTCTTATACGGCCGCAAAAAAACTTGGAATTGTCGGTCCGGGTACGGCCAGGGTTGAAATCGTCGCACTTGGTACGATTGCTCAGCCAAAATTATCCGGAAGCACCGGTCGATCCTATATTCCGGAAAATTACTATCAAGGAAAATTTACCGTTCAAATCGGTGCATTCAGTGAATTGAAAAACGCGCAAAGACTGAAACAAAAACTTGAGCAATCATTTAAAAATGTTTATATTACATTATGTTATGAGTGTAACAGCCCTATATACCGAGTCAAGGTGGGCAGATGCTCCTCCCTGGAACAGGCAATGAAACATGAAGAAATATTGATTCAAAACGGGTTTAAGGACGCCTTTGCAATTGCAGAAGACCATTGAAAAAGAAATACTCCGAAAAGTGGTGTTTCTGGACCGGGACGGCGTTATTAACCGGGATTCCCCGGATTATATCAAAAGCTGGTCCGAATTTGAGTTTCTACCTGGAAGTTTAGAGGCAATAAGGTTACTGACTTTAAACGGATTCGCCACTATCGTTATTACAAACCAATCCGCTATCAATCGCAAAATGGTATCCGGAAAAGTACTGGATGACATGCATACCCTGATGAAACAAGCCATCACATCCAAAGGCGGCAAAATAAAAGATATATTTTTTTGCCCGCATGTACCGGAAGATAGATGTCACTGCCGAAAACCAAGTCCCGGCCTGATTTTTAGGGCCAAGCAGAAATACCGGATCGATATCTCAACCTCTGTCATGGTTGGCGATAGTGCCAAGGATATTGAATGTGCCCGAAATGCCGGATGCGGACACGCTGTTCTGGTAAAAACAGGCAACGGAAGCGAAGCTGAAAAGATTCTTAAAGAAAAAGAAATCTTTCCAGACTTTATCGCCAGGAATCTTTTAGAAGCGGTCGGCTGGATACTTACCCATAATAAATAGCAATCAATCCTTATGAACAAACCCCTTCCCATAAACACCCTCGAAGGCTGTCTGGAAAGAATCACCTATTTCAACGCTGAAAACCATTATACCATTGCAAAGCTAAAAACCAGCAAGACCCATAATATCGTAACCATCGTCGGCACGATGGCGGCGGCCAATCCGGGCCAAACCCTTAAAATTAAAGGAATCTGGGAAACCCATCCCAGATATGGGCAGCAGTTTAAAATTTCGTCTTATGAAGTTGTTTTGCCGGCAACCATCGACGGTATTAGAAAATACCTGGAATCCGGCATTATCAAAGGAATCGGGCCGTCCATGGCCAACCGGATTGTCAGCTGTTTTGGAACAAAAACTTTTGAAATAATAGAAAAAGAACCTGAGAAACTGCTGGAAGTTAAAGCGATCGGAAAGGCGAAAGCCGCGTTAATATGTAATGCCTGGAAAGACCATCATGTTGCGAGAAGTTTAATGCAGTTTTTGCAAAATATGGGTGTCCAAACCTCTTATTGTGCAAAAATACTCAAAGAATATGGTCCCGACGCTGTCAACATCATAAGCAAAGACCCTTTTCGGTTGACAGCCGATATTCCCGGCATCGGTTTCTATTTTGCCGATACCGTCGCTCAGAAGCAGGGTATTGAAAAAGACCACCCCCGGCGAGTGAGGGCATGCATTCTTCATGTCATGCAACAGTTTACAAATCAAGGAGATGTTTTTGCTTACCAAGATCAAATTGTTGATCACTGCAAAAATCTTTTCCGGATCACCCCGGGTGTAGCCCTGGATGAAATTGATCGGCTTTTTACTGCCGGAGAACTTGTTTTTGAAAGTGCACCAGGCGACCCAAAAAAAATTATTTACCTGAAAGACATTCATCAGGCGGAAACCGGTATAGCAAACAGACTTAACGCTCTGTTATCTGTTCCCATTACTGCATCCGGTATAAACGAAGAGCGGATTTTAAGAGAAGTTCAAAAAAAACTTGCCATAACGCTCTCATCCGAACAACTTAACGCCCTTGAAGCGATACTTTCCCATCGAGCGGTGATCATAACCGGAGGACCGGGAACAGGAAAAACAACCCTCATAAAATCTATTACTGCCGTCTTTTCAGTGTTGGGAAAACATGTTTTTCTTGCGGCGCCGACCGGACGGGCAGCCCGGCGACTATCCGAGGTGACCCGAAGTAAGGCAACGACCATTCACAAAATGCTTGGATTTAATTTCAAAGCGGGTTTTTTCGAAAAAAACCCGGATAATCCTCTGGATGCAGATGCAATCATCATTGATGAAGCGTCAATGGTTGACACCTTTTTAATGTATCATCTGATAAAGGCACTCCCCATGACCTCTGTGCTGATAATGGTGGGTGACATTTTTCAGCTTCCATCCGTCGGCCCCGGCAACGTGCTTTCCGATATGATCAAATCGAAACGATTACCGGTATTTTATCTCAAAAAAATTTTCAGACAAACCCATGAAAGTCCTATCGTTGTAAATGCTCACAGGGTAAGACGAGGGGAATCACCGGTTCTGAAATCTCTGGACAATTCGGACGATGTTTCCGAGTTTTACTTCCTGGAACAAAATAATCAAAACAGAGTGGTTTCCACGATTGTTGAATTATGCACCAAAACCATCCCAGAGCGTTTCGATTTTGATCCCATGTATGACGTTCAAGTTTTAACCCCCATGCACAAAGGCGTGATCGGCACGACCAACCTCAATCAAGTGCTTCAAAAGGTCTTAAACCCAAAACCGGTGATGATTGAAGCCATGGGCAGTACGTTCAAAACCGGCGATAAAATCATGCACCTGAAAAATAATTATCAGAAGGAGGTTTTCAACGGAGATATCGGAATCATCAGCGCCATTAACAGAAAAGAAAAGCAACTCTCAGTGGACTACTATGGCAGGATTGTAACTTACGATTTTACTGAAATGGATGAAATATCATTGGCTTATGCCATATCAGTACACAAGTCACAAGGATCGGAATACCCCGCGGTAATATTGCCGATAATGACCCAGCATTTTGTTCTCCTCCAGAGGAACCTGTTATACACTGGAATTACAAGGGGAGAGAATCTGGTCATACTTGTGGGCACAAAAAACGCCCTGAACATTGCCCTCAGAAACAACAAACCCACAGAGCGCCTTTCCGGTCTCGCTTCCAGGCTTATGGACAATTAATTCAACTTCTTCATTAGTTTCCATCAATAAATCCATATTGGGTACAAACTAAGTTTCCAATGCAGAAATGAGCAATTTTTCGCAAGGTCAAGGCAATCAAGGAATTACGCGGAGGCGTACAATTGGTACGCCGCACAAGTGATTCCGCAGATTAACGCAGAGATTGTGGAAAAGGGCCATTTCTGGATGGAAACTAATTAATTATGGTGCCCACAGATGATAAAATGTAAAAGACCTTGACAATCCTTATTATTTCACTTAGTAAATTTTCAACTTTGAAAAAAGAGAATGATTTACAAATAATTTTTAAAAACAATCGTTTATAGGAGTGCTTATGGCTGTACCCAAACGAAAAAAATCAAAATCAAAACGGAATAAAAGAAGGACTCATCAGAAAGTTACGGCCCCTAACCTGACGAGCTGTCCCCAGTGCGGTGATGCACGGCTTCCACACCATGCTTGCCCCAGTTGCGGCACTTACAAAGGCCGCACTGTTGTTGAAATCGAATAATTCCAATGCCAGGATAACGCAATGCCAGAAAAAAGAACCCCCATTATCATCGGCTGCGACCATGCAGCTTATGATTTGAAGGAAAAGGTTAAATTATTCCTTATAGAAATAGGTATTGATGTCGAGGATGTGGGTTGCCATAATGAAGGTTCGGTAGATTATCCTGATTTTGGAATCAAAGTTGCGTCTATGGTTTCAGCGGGTAAGTTTGAACGCGGGATACTTATGTGCGGTACCGGAATCGGTATGTCAATGGTTGCCAATAAATTTCCTCATGTCAGAGCGGCTTTGTGTACAGATCTTTTTTCCTCTATTATGAGCAAACGCCATAACAATTCAAATATACTGGTTCTGGGCGCCCGTGTTATTGGAGATATACTTGCCGTGGAGATCGTGAAAGCCTGGCTCGAAACGCCCTTTGAAGGCGGACGGCATCAGCGTCGTCTGGATAAGTTTGACAGGATAGACACAGCCATAACGGATTAAGATTCTATTACATAACCCATTGGACATCCCATATCTTTATTAGTATTATATTTTGGTGTTCATATTCTGGGCTGACATGTGAGTTATCAATTAACCCAATCCAAAAGTATAGTTGTTGAAAAAGGAATGATGTTTGGACTTGAAACTTATTGAAAAGGTGGATCATGAGATTGCCGATGCAATCCTCATGGAGATGGACCGGCAGAAAAACACTTTAGAACTTATTGCATCGGAAAATATTGCCAGCCCGGCGGTCATGGCCGTGCAGGGAAGTATTTTTACCAACAAATATGCTGAAGGTTATCCGGACAAGCGTTATTATGGTGGGTGCGAATATGTTGATGTTGCTGAAAATCTGGCCATTAATCGGGCCAAAAAATTATTCAATGCTCCTTATGCCAATGTCCAGCCCCATTCAGGATCACAGGCAAATATGGCGGTATATTTTGCTCTGTTAGAGCCGGGAGACACGGTTCTCGGAATGAATTTGTCCCACGGCGGACACCTTACACACGGAAGCCCGGCCAGCTTTTCGGGTAAGCTTTATAATTTTCTCCACTACGGCGTAAACCGGGATACCGAAACCATTGATTATAAAGAATTGTCGCTATTGGTGGAAAAGTATCGGCCAAAGATGATTGTTGCCGGTGCGAGCGCCTACCCGCGTATCGTAGATTTTGAAGCATTTGCCCAAATTGCCGAATCTGTAAACGCTTATTTGATGGTGGATATGGCCCACATTGCCGGGTTGGTGGCAACCGGGCTTCATCCTTCTCCCATTCCTTTTGCGGATGTTACAACTTCAACAACTCACAAAACATTGAGAGGCCCGCGCGGGGGGTTGATTCTGGCGAGAAATGACTATAGCACTAAATTGAATAAACAAATATTCCCCGGAATTCAGGGGGGACCGCTGATGCATGTCATTGCTGCAAAAGCGCTTGCTTTCCATGAAGCTTTGAGTGATTCGTTTGTGGCTTATCAGAAAGATATCGTTAAAAACGCAAAGGTTCTTGCTGACCGTCTGATGGACCATGGGTTGCAATTGGTTTCAGGCGGTACCGATAACCATATGATGATTATTAATTTAAGGAACCTTAACATAACCGGGAAAGATGCCGAAGACGTACTGGGCCGTGCCGGAATTACCGTCAATAAGAACGCTATACCCTTTGAAAAGCTCAGCCCATCCGTAACTAGCGGTATTCGTATTGGAACACCTGCCATTACCACAAGAGGGATGAAAACACCGGAGATGCAAATCATTGCGGAGCTTATTGTTGATGTGCTTCAACACACCGACAATAAAGCTCTTATTAAGGCTACAAAGACAAAAGTTAGCGAGCTTTGTGAAGCTTTTCCTCTTTATGGTAACGGATCTGGCGCAGCAGGATAAAACGTGTCTCAGAAAAAAAAACGCCCTTCATGGCAAACCTATTTTATGGATATTACGTTTCTTGTGGCCAAACGTTCTACATGTATCCGGCGGGCGGTAGGCGCTATAATTGTAAAGGATAAAAGAATTCTGTCCACCGGCTACAACGGTGCCCCGACCGGCATTAAACACTGTAGTGAAATCGGATGTTTGCGTGAAAAATTAAACGTACCTTCAGGGGAAAAACATGAACTGTGCCGGGGCATACATGCTGAGCAAAATGCGATTATTCAGGCCGCCTATCATGGGGTTTCCATAAAGGACTCAAACCTTTTCTGTACAAACATGCCGTGTTCTATATGCGCTAAAATGATCATTAATGCCGGGATAAAGAAAATTTACTACCATTCCGGATATGCGGATGCCATGTCTGAAGCAATGTTTACGGAGGCAGGTGTTAAATTAATTCAATTTGATGACGGTTAGGGCCTCAAAAAAACTTAAATCCCCCAAGATTACGTCGGATTTTGGTTCGAATCTGATGCGTACAACGGATGCATACTACACGTATTCACGGGTTGGTACAACAAAGGACTCACGCCAAAAGACAAATAAGATGGGGCAATTTATTTTTTCAGAGACCTTATCAGGGAGGAATTCATGAAATGTCCATTTTGTGGAGAAATTAACAACAAAGTCATCGACTCTAGATTAAGCAAGGATGGGAATGTCATTCGCAGGCGCAGGGAATGCCTAGTATGCACCAGACGATTTACAACCTACGAGCATATCGAAGAAATCCCTGTCATGATTATCAAAAAAGATGGGCGTCGTGAAGTTTTTTCCAGAAAAAAATTACGTTCGGGCATCCAAAAAGCCTGTCAGAAGCGAAACATAAGCGTTAATATTATTGAAGAATTTCTTGATGAGCTGGAACGCGATCTCAGAGAAACCGGGGAAAAAGAGATACCTTCCCACAAAATCGGCGAAAAAGTCATGGCCAAACTTCATGAAATAGACGATGTTGCATACGTAAGATTTGCATCCGTGTATAGAGAATTCAAAGATGTTAATGATTTTGTTTCTGAGCTCAAAAGCCTTTTGAGCGAACATAAATCCGAATAGCCGGAAGATAATGGACGACGAATATTTCATGCAACTGGCACTCAACCTTGCAAAAAAGGGAGAGGGCTTTACTTCTCCCAACCCCATGGTCGGTGCCGTCGTTGTTAAAAACGGGAAAGTCGTCGGAAAAGGATACCATCATGCTGCGGGAAAAGCTCATGCCGAAGTCAATGCCATAAATGATGCCGGAGCGTTGGCACAAGGAGCAACCCTTTATGTAACCCTTGAGCCTTGCAATCATACGGGACGAACACCTCCCTGCACCGAAAAGATTCTTGCATCCGGCATCAAACGGGTCGTTGTTGCGATGCATGACCCCAATCCGGGAGTTAAAGGAGGGGGCATAGATTGTTTAAAACACCGGGGAATTGATATCAAAACGGGAGTTTGTGAAGACCGGGCCAAAAGACTTAATGAAATTTTTATTAAATATGTTCAGACAAATCGCCCATTTACCATCATCAAATGTGCTGCCACTTTGGACGGGAGAATTGCAACAAGAACAGGGGATTCCCGGTGGGTTACCGGTGAAGAAGCGAGAAAATTTGTCCACCGGCTTCGGCACGCCGTGGACGCTATTATGGTGGGCATTCATACGGTAGAAAAAGATGACCCCAGTCTAACCACCCGTTTGGAAAAGCGTCTTGGAGGCCTAAAGGGCCTGGATCCGGTAAGAATTGTTCTCGATACCCATCTTAAAATTGTTGAAAAAGCAAGGCTGTTGAGGCTTGATTCTGATTCTGATACCATTATTATAACCGGTCATTCGGTTTCAGAGGATAAAAAAGCCCGAATAGAACAACGGGGTGCAAAGATTATTGAGTCACCCGTCAAGGACGGTTTGATCGATCTTGATATGCTTATGGACCGCTTGGGGGCATTGGGTATAACCAGTCTCCTCATAGAAGGCGGCAGCCGGGTTATTGCATCAGCCCTGTCGGCCGGAATTGTTGAAAAAATTTTCTTTTTTTTCGCCCCCAAAATTCTTGGCGGAGATGATGGTGTGCCGATCTGTAAAGGACAGGGTGCAGATTTAATGAAAAATTGCATACCGGTGAAAGATATTTCTGTCAGACAATTCGGCAAGGATGTCATGATCCAAGGGTATATTGATAAGTAATCACAACTAGTGTTCATCCATAAATGGCATCTTTCGGCCCCCGGCAGCGTTCTCGCTCGTTTTCAATCCTCGAAATAGCGTGCTATGTCTGCGGTTGAAAACTCGCTCGGGCCTTGCCGGAAACCAAAATCTACCATTTCTGGAAGGACACTAACTAAAGACAGGATTAACTATTTTAGAAAAAGATAATTTGGGATGTTTACAATGAGGTCCTGAGACCTTATTATCAGTATCAGAAGCCGACAACAGGCAAAATAGAAGCATAAAATTCGGATTAGACTTCAAAAAGAGTAAACCCTTCAAAAACTTCGTCTAGGCCGGATTGGTTTGCATTATCAATCGATTGAACAAGTTAGATTTAACAAGCATCGTCCATTTTATTATTTATGTTTACAGGAATCATAGAAGGTCTGGGAACTATTATTGAAATACGGTCCGAAGGCCAGGGAAAACGGTTTGCTTTTAACGCGGATTTTGTTCTTGAGCAAACCAAGATCGGAGACAGTATTTCAATTAGCGGTGTCTGTTTGACGGTGGTTAAGATCCATGACCAACGTTTTCAAGTTGATGTATCGCCTGAAACGCTGGCAAGAACAACTTTTGGCAGGGCAAAGATCGGAGATCGGGTGAACCTTGAACGTGCGCTTCGGCTTTCCGGACGTATAGACGGTCATCTTGTTTCAGGACATATCGATGGCATGGGAACCATAAAGCAAAAACAAAACAAAGGCAATGCCGTAATTGTTACGATCGGCGTGCCTGAGTCCTGTTCACGGTATTTGATAAAAAAAGGCTCGATTGCGGTGGACGGCATCAGCCTTACCATCAATAACTGTGATCCCAACAGCTTTGATGTCAGTATAATCCCGCATACTGCAAAATTGACAACCATAATACTCGGCAATGTCGGTGATCGCGTCAATATTGAAACGGACATGATCGGAAAGTATGTGGAACGATTTGTCACAGAAAGACAAAGCCATAGTAAAGAAAATCAAACCGGGCGGTCCATAGATAAGCAATTTCTGGCCAAAACCGGTTTTATTTAAATCCATTACCCCGTGTCCATTCATAGTTTTATTTAACCGCAAATGAACGCTAATGCACACAAATGGACATGTAAAAAATGCCTAAAATTGTGATATGATATTTTTTTTAAATTCTTGTTTATTTGTGTTCATCCGTGGTTTTAAC
>JAFDHQ010000079.1 GCA_019308685.1 Deltaproteobacteria bacterium | reverse complement strand
AAAAAAAGTATCCAGGCACATCCCTGAAAAAAGAAATGCGGCATGCTTTACTCGTGGCGATGCAGGGTATCCTAGAACAAAAGATTAAAGGGAAAAAGCATATAAACGTCATAAATTTCTACCTTAAGGAAAAAGAGCTGTTTTCAATGGTGAATGCTCCCGAGTTGTATTTGCCTGTGGCAAGAGCCTTTAATAATATGAATCTTGAGAAAACAGCCACAGAAATATTTAAAAAGGCCGACCCCCTTTTGTTTGACAGTGAAAAGCCCCCCGATCTTTTGTTTTTTGTTGGCAAACATCTGGTTAAAATAAAGCAATTTAAAAGTGCATTAAAAAGATTTGATATTTTAACGGAAAAGCACCCATCAGACAAATACGTTTCGGAAGCATACCAGCTAAAGGGAAGTATTCTTTTGAAGCAAAAGAAATATAAGCTGGCGGCAGACTCGATCTCTGTGGCCTTAAGATACCCTGTAACAAAATGCAAAAAAGCAATACTCCTGGTAGAGAAGGCAAAGGCATTAACGGGGAGCCACTCGAATGAAAAGGCCTTAAAGGCAATAAACGAGGCAAACGGCATAAAAAAAGATTGCGAATTCCCTGGTTACAATATCTGTCAGGAGATAGGAGATATCTATCTTAATCTCGGCTATGCAAAAAAAGCCGTTACTTTTTTTAATCAGGCCAAGGAAACGGCAACGGAGAAAAGCGATAAAATTTCTTTAAAGTTCAAAATTGCTCAATGTTATTTACTATTAAATAAAAAAGAAGATTCCCTTGCTCTCTATAATCAAATTTCGAGCCTAAATGATCCTTTCTGGAGTAATCTTGCTCAAGAAAAGATTAAAGAGATTAATTTTAATAGTGATAAAATTTCCGAGATCTTAAATTCTGCTCAAAAATCGGAGAAAATTTAGTAATGATAGGAAAGAAGATATTACTGGCTGAAAATAACATTGACGGTCAGTCAACTCATATGTGCAAAGTTTTTATTGAATCCGGCTGTCAGGTTAAAACTGCCAATAACGGCCGGACGGCTTTTGAAGAGATAATCAGGGACCATTATGATCTGGTTATCACTGACATGGATTTGCCGCAGGCAGATGGGCTAGGCCTTTTGAAACGAATAAAAGAAGTCAATGCATCTTTGCCGGTCATTCTCATTTCAGCGAATGCCCGAGTCGAGGAAGCGGTGGAGGCGATGAAACTGGGTGCAAAAGATTTTTTGTTAAAACCCTTGACGCTTAAAATGATAGAAATCATTGTTTCATACATATCCAATGGTTTAAAGGCAACGCATCAGAACGTATCGAATGGTAAATTTACAATAATAACCAAAAACAAGGAAATGAAGAGGATCTTAAAGCTGGCAAAAGAGGTGGCAGACAGCAATGCGTCGGTCTTTATTCAAGGAGAGTCCGGAACCGGCAAAGAACTGTTTGCCAGGCATATCCATAATTATAGCTCCCGGAAAGATAAGGCATTTGTGGCCATTAATTGTGCCGCGCTCCCTGAATCTCTGCTGGAAAGCGAATTGTTCGGCCATGAAAAGGGCTCCTTCACCGGTGCAATATCCAGAAAAAAAGGCAAATTTGAACTGGCCAATCATGGAACTTTGCTTCTGGATGAGATCAGCGAGATGAATTATCAGCTTCAGTCCAAACTGTTAAGGGTTTTGCAGGAAAGGGAGATTGACAGGATTGGCGGAACCGCTCCGGTGCCCGTGGATGTCAGATTTATTGCTACCACAAACAGGGATATAGAAAAACAGATTGATGAGGGAAAATTCAGGGAAGATCTTCATTATCGTTTACATGTAATACCGTTTTATTTACCCCCATTAAGAGAGAGGAAAGATGATATACCTTGGCTGGCAGATTATTTCATCGAAAAGTACTGCGATATAAATAGAAGATCTGTCAAAGGATTGACCCAGGAGGCGCTGGCTTCACTTATGCAGATGCCATGGAAGGGGAATGTTAGAGAGTTTGAGAATGTAATTGAAAGGGCAGTTCTTATGTGCAAGGGAGATTTTATAGATGCGGAACATCTTTTTTTGACTGAAAAAAACAAACAGCCCGTAACGGCGGCACATCCTTTTATGCCGACAATCTCTTTAAAAGAAATGGAGAAAAATGTGATTTTCACGACTCTGGATCAAACCAATGGTAACAGGACCCATGCGGCCGAAATATTAGGGATAAGCGTTCGGACATTGAGAAACAAATTAAATGAATACAGAAAAAAAATGGAAATTCAATAAAAGAGGCATGCAAATTGCTAATATTTTATTTGACCGAAAAAAAATAGATAAAGGAAAATATCATGCCGGATAAACTATCGTTTAGTAAAATATTCAATGACCTTGATAAGGCAATACGTATCACTCAGAAAAGAAATGCCGTTATAGCCAGTAATGTCAGTAATGTTGATACACCAAAATACAAGCCAAAAGATATTAATTTCAAAGAAGCGCTGGCGCGGGCCCTGGAAACCGATAATCAGCTGAATTTGACCCGGACAAATCCCGGGCATATCCATATGAATATGAGGAATCAGGGGGTTGAAACTTTTGAGGAAAAAGGTGAATGGAACGGTTATAACTGGGTCAATATAGATAAAGAGATGACAAAACTTACAGAAAATAATTTGATGTACAGGCAAGCCGTTGAAACGCTTTTGAGAAAAATAGCTTTAATTAAAGAGGTCATTAAAGAAGGAGGACAATAGAATGAATTTTCTAGTTTGTCTTGAAACAAGCGCAACAGGGCTTTATGCCCAGAGAAAAAGGATGGACATCATTGCAAGCAACCTGGCCAATATTGAGACGACCCGAACGGAAAATGGAGGGCCTTACCGGAGGAAGATGGTGGTTATGAGCACAAAGTCACCGAACCAGAACTTTGGCGATATTTTAAATTCCACAGTTAAGGGCGTTCAAATCGAAGATGTGGTCGAGGATCCAAGTCCATTTAAAAAAGTTTATAACCCAAGCCATCCGGATGCGAATGATGAAGGGTATTTGCTCAAACCGAATATTGATCTTGTTGTTGAGACCACAAACATGATGATGGCCAAAAGGGCGTTTGAAGCCAATATAGCGGTTATTAAAGCAACACGGAAGATGGCGATTAAAGCACTTGAAATAGGGAGATAAAACATGAATGATCTAAAAATTGTAAATTTACAGCAGGTTGCACTTAAAAATAATGCAAACGTTAAATCGGGAAATCAGACAGAATTCGGGAAAGTTATAAAAGGTGCCGTGGACAGGGTCAATGGACTGGAAAGAGATGCAAACCAGTCGATTGTGGATCTTCTGAAAGGCAAAGCAGACATCCATGAGACAATGATAAACCTCCAGAAGGTCGATATATCCATGCGGTTGCTCCTTAAAATAAGAAATAAAGCTGTCGAGGCATATAGGGAAATAATGCGTATGCAGTTTTAAGCTTCATAACGAAAATTAAAAGGAAGATATTAGAATGAATGATTCGGTCAGGCAATTTTTTAATATATTAAATTCACTCCCTCTTTCTAAAAAGATCAGCATGGTCTTTGTCATTATTCTTGTGGTCACTGGATTTGCTTTAATGTTTTTTTGGACAAATCAGGAAAATTATCAGGTGCTTTTTTCCAATCTTTCCCAAAGAGACGCAAGTGCTATTGCCGCTAAGTTAAAGGAAAGAAACACCCCTTACAAAGTCGAGGCCAATGGTACCATGATAATGGTACCGGAAGAAAAAGTATACGATTTGCGCCTGTCCCTGGCAGGTGACGGTCTGCCTAACGGCGGTAATGTGGGGTTTGAAATATTTGACCATACAGATTTTAAAACTACTAGATTTGTACAGGAATTGAATTACCGGAGAGCCCTGCAAGGTGAGCTGGCAAGAACCATAAACCGGTTTAAAGAGGTAAATGATTCCAGAGTGTTTATCGCCATTCCTGAAGAATCTCTTTTTATCGAAGACAGGGATCCGGCATCAGCGTCCATACAACTGGATTTACACTCGAACTTACCCCCTGCGAAACTAACGGCAATCGTACACCTTGTTGCCAGTGCCATTGAAGGGCTCGAACCGGAACATGTCACGGTTGTTGATACAAAGGGGAGGCTGATCTTCAAGGGAGGGATCAGCGATGAATCTTCTTCCGAACTCAGTAATTCACAGTTAGACTATAAAACAAATGTTGAAGATGAAATAAAAACAAATGTTCAAAGCATGTTGGAAGGAATTGTAGGTTCCGGCAAAGCAATAGTTAGAGTAAATGCCGAAATTGAATTTGATAAAATTACCTTAAGTGAAGAAGAATACGATCCATCGGCAACAGCTGTCAGAAGTTCGAGAAATATTGAAGAAGTCATGCAGGCAGGTGAAAAGGGGAGTAAAACCGCACAGACATTAATTGACAAGAGAAGAGGTGTTGTGCCGTCTCCAGATCAGACTCAGAATAAAAAGACAAAAAAGGACATTGCCACAAATTATGAAATCAATAAAATCACACGGACAACTTTAAAACCGGCAGGAAAAATCAAACGATTATCCGTGGCTGCAGTTATTGATGGGAATTATGAGTTAGAAAAATTAGAAGATGGAACCACCCAAAAAAAATACACCCCGAGAAGTGAACAGGAAATCAAAGTATTTGAAGAAATAGTTAAAAAAGCAATGGGTTATAATGAAGATAGGGAAGATCAGATTTCGGTAAGTTCCATCCCATTTGCAGGGTCAGCTCCCATAGAACCCAGCGCTGAAGAGGAAGTCAGTACATTTGATCTTGTATTGAGTATTGTGAAAGACTACAGAAAAACAATAGTAAATTTTCTATTGGTGGTCATGGTTTTTATGCTGATCGTCAAACCTTTATTAAAAAGTGTTAAGAACATTACAAAAGAAGTGACCGTTCAAAGCAGACAACTTGCATCAGTTTCTGAAGAATATGAAAGCCTCTCTTTATCAAAAGAGATGAATCGAATCGAAAGGGTTCGAGAAATAAGTAAAAATGATCCGGAAAAAGCTCAACAATTGGTTAAAGGATGGATAGGTGAATAAGAAAAATGGCAAATGTAAAATTAACAACCGATAAATTAACAGGACCACAGAAAGCGGCCATTTTTTTGCTGACCATGGGAGAAGAATTTACAACAACATTTTTCAAAAAATTAGATGAAAAAAATATAAAAAAGATCGGGCAATATATGTCTGAAATAAATCATATTCCTTCTGGTGTTTTAAACTCGGTCATGGAAGAGTTTTTAACAAATATCCAAGGAGACGGTGACATTATGATTTCCGGCGGGGACTTTCTTAAGGAGGTTGTGAATAAAACTTTGGATAAGGAGACGGCAAGAGAGGTTTTTAAGGTTATCGGGGAAGAGGGCACCAGCGTTCCTTTTAGTGATCTGGCCTACATGTCTTCTGAAAACCTTGTCAGTATCATTCAAGGGGAGCATCCTCAAACCATAGCCTTGGTGCTGAGTTACCTTCCGCATGAAAAGGCTGCGGAAGTACTCAAGTTACTTTCTGATGAACTCAAGACAGACATTGCTTTAAGGATAGTAAAAATCGGGCAAGTGGATATGGATGTTGTCAATGAGCTGGACAAGGTGATAAAAAAAGAGATTTCAAAAATTGGAGGATCTACTAAAAAATTTGACGGTATTGAGATACTGGCTAATATTTTGAACGCTGTTGATGGAAATACAGAAGAGTCCGTCCTGTCCCATATAGAAGAAGAGGATGATAGCCTGGCAGAAATGGTAAGACAAAAAATGTTTGTTTTTGAAGATCTTTTGCAGGTTGAGGATCGAAATTTCAGAGATATCCTGCAGAATGTGGATAATCAAATGTTGATAAAGGCTTTAAAAACCTCCTCTGAAGAGATGAAAAATAAAATATTTAGTAATTTATCTGAAAGGGCTTCGGAAATGCTAAAGGAAGATATGGAGGTCATGGGCCCGATAAAGTTGAGAGAGGTTGAAGACGCCCAGCAAGAGATTATCAAAACTGCCAAGAGGCTTGAGTCGGAAGGCAAGATCGTTCTGGCCAAGGGCGGTGATGATGTCTTTGTATAAAAATTCGGGAAATGAATCAGAACCTATAGAATCATGGACAAATTATGATATGAAGTCTTTTGAAGAGAATGAACCTATTGAAAGTAAAAACGATTATGGGTTTGTATCCCTTCAAGAAGGAGAGGTAAAAAGAGCGGAATTTATTCCTCTTGAAGGATACCCAGACAGTCAAAACAAAAGAAAAGCAGGGAAAGATGCCACGAGCGAGGCACAGGGTAATGTGTCTCTGATAGAGCAAGAAGCATATGAAAAAGGCTTTGTCCAGGGGGAAAAAGACGGCTTTGAGTTAGGAGAAAAAAAGGCTATCCAGGTCATTGGAAATATAGAGAGTCTGTTTGATGAGATAAGCAGTCTCAAACAAGAAATAGTAAAGCAGCATGAAAAGGAAATATTAGATTTAACTTTTGCTATTGCTGAAAAGATAGTCCGTCGTTTGACAAGATTTGATGAAAGCGGGGTAAAAGAAACTGTTTTTAATGCACTGAATCTCGCGATGGAAAAAAGTAAAATTATTCTCAATGTCAACCCGGAAGATTATGATTATATTGAAAAAATAAGACCGGAGCTTTTTAAGGAATATAAAGATCTTAAATCAATAACAGTGACTTCCGACCCTTCCGTTACAAGAGGTGGGTGTTATCTGAAAACGCAATATGGTGATATTGATGCCGGGATTGAAACCCAGCTTGAAAAGATATATCAGTGTTTGCAAGACGCCTTCTGCGGAAAAGAAAATGTATGACATGAACGCAAAAATCAGATGGGGCAAATACATGGACGCTGTAAGTTCATGCAGTCCTATAAAATTGTGTGGCAAGATAGTAAAAGTTGCCGGAATTGTTGCCGAAGCCAATGGGCCGGGGCTGAGTGTCGGGAGCCTTTGTAATATACAAAATTCAGAAGGCCGAAATGTACAGGCGGAAGTGATAGGATTTAATGACAAAAGAGTCATTGTGATGCCTATTGGTGAAATCAGGGGCGTTGAGCCTGGAAGCCGAATCGTCGATGTCAGTAAAAAGCCCTCCGTTAAAGTTGGAAAGGAATATTTAGGGAGAATTATTGACGGTCTGGGTCGACCTATGGATAAGAAAGGGCCGATACCGTCAGAAGTAGAATATCCCATATACGGGAATGTTCTCAATCCGTTAAAAAGAAAGATTATTCATGAAGAGATCGATGTGGGCATCTGTGCCATTAATGCTTTGCAAACCCTGGGAAAGGGCCAACGAATAGCTATAATGGCAGGATCAGGCGTGGGAAAGAGTGTTTTGATGGGCATGATATCCAGGAATACGGCTGCGGATGTCATCGTAATCGCTCTTATCGGAGAACGTGGCAGGGAGGTGAGAGAATTCATAGAAAGAAGTCTGGGTGAAGAAGGGCTTAAAAAATCGGTTGTTGTGGTTGCAACATCTGATTCTCCGGCGCTTGTCAGGATAAGAGGGGCCCATCTGGCCACCACAATTGCTGAATTTTTCAGGGATAAGGGGCGGGATGTTATCCTTATTATGGATTCTATTACCAGATTTGCAATGTCATTAAGAGAGGTTGGATTGGCTGCAGGTGAACCCCCTTCGGCAAAAGGTTATACCCCGAGTGTTTTTATCCAGATACCCAAACTTTTAGAACGTGCCGGAACCGTCGAAAAAAAAGGTAGCATCACCGGGGTGTATACTGTTTTGGTTGAAGGGGATGACATGAACGAACCCATAGCGGATGCGGTTCGTTCCACTGTAGATGGTCATATCGTGCTATCGCGTAATCTTGCCCAAAGAGGGCATTACCCTGCTATAGATGTTCTGGCCAGTATTAGCAGGGTAATGAAAGATGTCGTTGATCACGAACATCTTGATAGTGCTAAAAAGTTGATCAATATACTTGCAACCTACAGGGAAGTCGAGGATTTGATTAATATCGGCGCTTATGTTGACGGAAGCGATCCTCAAATAGATTATGCCAAGAAGATGATTGGCCGGATTAACACATTTCTTCAGCAGGATATTCATCAAAAGGTAACTTTTAAAGACGGTGTTGAACGCTTGAAAGCTTTGTTTGCGGAATGATTAAAAGATGAAACCATTTACATTTCGGCTTGATAAGATACTTGATTATAGAAAATACTTAACTAAAGTCGCACAGATAGATCTATTTAATGCAAAAATTAAGTGTATCAAAAGGGAAAAAAAAATTAAAAGGTTATCCGAAAAAAGAAAAGAGATTGCAAAAAGCTGCATTGATGAAGGAGTTAAGGGGATAGATGTCCCCAGATATAAAATATACTTGGCATATTTGTCTAAGATAGAGCATGATCTTGAATCGGCCCATGCTCTCCTAAAACAAGAAAAGGAGAATGTCATAAACAAAAAAACTATTTTAACAAATAAATCGATTAAGAAAAAATCTTTAGAAACTCTGAAAGAATTGAAGCATGACAGATATATAGAATTATCTGAAAGAGAGCATCAAAAGGTCCTGGATGAGATTGTTATCACTGGAAGGGGGCGAAGGTCGTGAAGTTGCGAACACAGATTCTTCTAACGTTTTTGATTGTCACAAAGCTATTGTTGGGCTCTTTTTTTATGTACCGGATTGGCCTGGATCCCTTTTTTATCGATGCAGATGCACTAGCGGCAGAACAAGTGAAAGATATTGAGGGAACCGAAAAGAAAGATGAGAAAAAAGCCAAAGAAGAGACCATCGACCTGAAATATCTTATTTCAAAGAAGCTTGAGATAGAAATAGAAGAAAAGAGGATTGCAGCAAAAAAGGCGGCACTTTTATCCATTCAGGATGAGATAAATAAGAAAATTGCAAAACTTACTCAATTAAGGGATGAAATCAAATCTGAAGTTGCCAAAAAGAAAACGGCTGAAGAGCAAAAGTTCAAGCATCTTATAAAAGTATATTCCACCATGAAACCACAGAATGCAGCAGAGTTGATTGAGAAGCTTGACATAAAACTGGCCATAGAACTTATGTCCAAGATGAAGGGAGACGCCGTAGGGAAGATTCTGTCATCTGTCAAAATAGAAAAGGCCGCAGAAATAAGTGAAGGGCTGGTAAAAAAGGAATAAAATAAGGGAGGAATCAAATATAAATATCGATGAACGTTCCCTTTTCCCAAGAGGTTCCAGAGGTTCGCTCTGTTTTGATGTCCATGAATATGGGGTTCTGGCGATTTTGAGACAGGAAATGTGGAGAAGCTTCTTTTTGAAGGGTGTTATCACCGGCCGGTGGAATCACCATTAATGGCCAATTATTGATAATATCAACCGTCATTCTTACTCCTTGATCCAATCTATTACCCACCTCTATATATTATAAAATATAAAAAATCAAGTTTTTGTTTTAAATAGGCAAAATTTTCCTTTCTGCACAGTATCATCAGGCAAAATATTTCCTTTTGAAAATTCATTTTCCAATGAATTCATTCCTGCTATTTTATAACCTTCTGAAATTAAATATTAAAAAAAAATTGCTGGTTTTTGGTACAACCTTTGCTAATAAATTATGAAAAATATTTTCAAAGGTAAGGCTTAAAAATTTCGCAAAAGAATTTTTACACGTTTATCAAGGTAAAAAAAGTATGAACCCAATGAATATAAAAACAGCTTCATTAATTAATGACTGTGAAACCGTCCATAATAAGAATCACGCGAAATTTAAAGGAAAGGGTGATTTTTTATCCAATATCCTGGCCAGCCTGAACCGGGTTCAAAAAAGTCCTTTTAACGGGCAAAATCAGCATTGCCTGAAGGGAATGTCCGCAGATAAAAAGGGAACCCGCTTTTACCTTGAATCGTTTCGAAAAGGGCTTTTAGCAAAAGGGAAACCGTTGGATAACATCTCTTTAAATAAAGAGGACCTTTTTTTATTGAAAAAATTTCTTTTGCAATGCGGCTTTTCAGAACAAAAAACGGAAAGGTTTTTAAATGAGCTCATAAATAATAGTACGAATACAGAAATAAATCTTGCGAACTTTTTTAAAAAGATAGCAGAGGTTGATCCGGCGGAACGATCAGAAAAAAATGACAAAGAGACTTTTGTGATAGAATCATCAGTTGTGCCCCATCTTGAATCGGTATTAAGAAATTTTGGCCTGACCCCCAAAGATGTTGAAAATGTCTTAAGCGCCGCCAAGGTTGAAGGCGGGGGGGTGGATCCGAAGATATTTGCAATAAAATTAAAACAAATCAAAAACCGGATAGGGGATAACATCCAAACCATTAAAGATTATGATACGGTACAGCAGATTTCAAATAAAATGGAGACAATGGGTCTGAATCTGCCGGATAAGGCCAAAGCCGGTAAAATTTCCATAGAAGATTTTATCACATCACTGGAACAGATGTCAAAAAGTCAGGGCAAGCAAAATAGTCCGCCGCATGAATTGAAATCCACCATGGAACGGTTGCTCGAGCGGGTGGTTATATCAGGAGAAAAACAAAAATCCCTATTTTCCCCACCGGCAGTGGCTAAATTTAAACATCATGATTCTATTGCAAAAGAAAAGATGAACGATATCGTCGGATCTTTGGATAACGAGAGCCTATTGCCTAATTTAAATGATAAAAATGAAAAAACCAATAATATCGGGCGGCAAAATATTGAATATGCGCATCATGAAAAGAAAGCCGAGCTGTTTTTAAATTCAGCCGGTGACAAGGGGTTTCAACACATGGCCGGCAAAAAAGGCCATGATATTAAATCAGGAATCAGGATCATGGACCCCCCCAAACCCACGGCCGTTTCTACCTTTTCAGAGACGATAAATGCAGTTAAGAGCAATGATAAATCTTCCAGGACCTCCTTGCCGGCGTATCTTGTTGGCCAGGTAGGGAAGCAGATATCCAGATCTATTCTAAGGGGTGACAAGATCGTAAGATTGCAATTAAAGCCCCCTGAGCTGGGAAGAGTAAAAATCAATATTGATATTAAAAACAATGTGTTAAAGCTGGGGATGATCGCCGAGCATCGCTCGGTAAAAGAACTTTTACTGTCCAACGTACACGAACTCAGAGGATCTCTGGTTTCACAGGGGATAAAGCTCGAAACCATCGATATCCAGATTAACACCGGCTTTGGACAATCCTTGGCAGGTTCAAAAGAATGGATGAATGAGGGGAGAAGATGGAATCAGGATTCCGGTGGGGGGGAAGCGTTCATGTCGAAGAATAATCCAGAAGTCTTGCAATCGGCTGGGAATGGCAGTCGGCAATAATTTATTAAATTTAGTGGCATAATATATGATGAATCCGTAAACACTCGAATTCATCACGTTTTAGTACCTAAACCCTGATTTCTTGTGTTTTTATGTCAAAAAATCAAATTACAAAAAACAAATAACAAACAAATCTCAATGACCAAAAAAACAAATAACAAACGATTGGCTGTGGATCTTATTTGGAATTTGTTCGTAAAAATGGGTTGGCAATTTAAAAGGAGGGAGTGATTCATGTCCATACAAGGAATTAATACAGATTACGGAGGAACATCTGTTGCCGATACAAAAACATCTTCCGGTACCGGTATGGAAGATATTGGAATAGATCAATTTTTGACACTATTTATCGCCCAGATTAAGAATCAGGACCCCCTGAGTCCCCTGGACAGTGCGGAATTTACCGCTCAACTGGCGCAGTTT
The DNA here is from genome assembly GCA_019308685.1 of Deltaproteobacteria bacterium. Lineage (GTDB taxonomy): Bacteria > Desulfobacterota > Desulfobacteria > Desulfobacterales > UBA11574 > S5133MH16. The sequence goes on along the minus strand of JAFDHQ010000079.1, from coordinate 1,867 downwards.
TCCAGTGTTGAACAGCTATACAGAATGAATAATAGTTTGTCCGATATTAAAGAAACGATTAACGACCAGGGAGGACAACAGGATTTGATTGAGTTGATCGGCAAAACGGTTAAGGCGGATGAGAATACGATTTCAGTTGAAGATGGCGAGGTTCTATCCGGTTTTTACAACCTGGATGAAAGCGCAGAAACTACGGTGAGCGTTTATGACAGCAATGGGTTGAAAATCAGAACTTTGTATCAGGGATGGAAGGATAAGGGGGAGCACAATATTAATTGGGACGGCAGAGATGAAAGTGGAGATATCGTGCCAGACGGCCCCTATACGTTTGAAGTTACGCCCAGAGATGAAAATGGGTATTATGTTGCAGCAAGCACTTATATCACCGGAGAGGTCACCGGTGTGACCTATCAATACGACACGCCGTACCTAACGATCGGTGATCGATTGATAAATAGGGATAACATTATTGAAGTAACCAAAACAACCACAGAAAGCTAAGGAGGGAAATAAAATGTCTTTATCAAGTTCACTGTTTTCAGGAATCAGCGGGCTGAGCACCCTGGGTAATGCCATGCAGATCATCGGAGACAACATTGCCAATGTCAACACCGTGGGGTTTAAGGGGAGTTCTTTTACCTTTCAGGATCTTTTGAGCCAGTCGGTTGCCACACTGTCCGGGACTTCTCAGGTGGGCAGGGGAACCGCTCTGGGAGATATTACCTCAACTTTCCAGCAGGGCTCATTTGAATCCACGGGAAATACCACGGATCTGGCCATCGGCGGCGCAGGATTTTTTGTATTAAAAGAAGCCGGCACGTTAAATAATTTTTATTCCAGAACAGGGTTGGGCACTGGATGCCAACGGCAATGATGCGGGTTCAATAGGCGATATCGCTATGAGCTCTTTTACCTCGCCCCCTTCAGCGACGAGTAATATTGAGGTGATTGTGAATCTGGACTCTGATGGTTCTGACAATTCATCAGGAGCTAATAATTCTCTGGCCGCCGCCTGGGATGGCTCAGCGATCACACCCATAGCTGATACTGCTTATGAATACTTGACCTCACTGCGTGCGTATGATTCTCTGGGGAGCACTCATGATATCACCCTGTATTTTGACAAGGCCAGCAGTGGTTCAGCCTATGAATTTATCGTTACGTGCAATCCGAGTGAAGACTTCAGGACCTTTGGTGATACTCAAGAAATAACTGAAGTTACATGTTTAGCTAAGGCCTCGATTACTAATGGAGATTATTTTAATATTAGTTCACCGACTACTGATTATTATGTCTGGTACGATACTGATGGTACCGCAACAGATCCAGCCGTGGCCGGCAAAACTGGAATAGAAGTCACCATAACTGCGGACACAACCGCAGATGAGGTTGCAGCCCGTACTGCGACTGCTATAAATGGAGAAGCAGATTTTGGCGCATCATCGGCTGCTGGGGTGGTGACGATTACCAATGCCGCTGTTGGTGCTGCGACAAATAGCTCCGATACTAATACGGGTTTCACAATAGCAACAACCCAACAAGGAGATCTTGCAGCAAATCCGATCCGTAAAGGACTGCTGGCAAGGGGATTGATCGATTTTGACAGTTCCGGATCAATGACGGATGTTGATTTGTGGCAGATCAATCCGGCCACCGGGTCTCTCGACGCCCAGGTCAAGGGAAGTGATACGTCAAACGGTTATTTTACTTTTGATGCGGAGTTTTTCTCAGGAGCGGGTACCCAGACCATCGAGCTTAATTTGGGAACTCGATGGAATGGCACCACCTGGGCCAACAGTTCTCTTTCCACGTCACAGTATGCCACTGCTTCGACCACCACTTTTCAGTCGGCCAACGGCTATGGCGC
>JAFDHQ010000269.1 GCA_019308685.1 Deltaproteobacteria bacterium | reverse complement strand
AGGCAAATAGACGGTATTTTTGAGGTATAGCATTTATTATTGAGGTATATACTGCAATAATGAAGTTTTATACGCTGTTATACTTCATATTTGCAGGTCAATCAATAGTTAGCCTGATAAAAATCTCTATGAAACAGATCAAAAAGCTGGTAAAGAGATGATAAGTTTCTGAAAGGAATGAATTTTGATCATGCCCGACCTCTGGACCAAAAATAAGGAAATTGAATTTTTTACTGAATCACAGAAATTCGCCACACCTGAACAACTTTTCTATCTTGGGGATGATTCGCGATATTATGCTTATTGGCCTAAATCATATGGAGGTAAAAAAACAACTCTCCAGAGCAGGAATGCCTTGATAGGAAATTTTACTGAAAAATATTCTGTCGATCTCTTACAAGGATTTGCCAATTCCCAAAATCTATACGCTGTTCAAAGTGTAATATGTAAAGAGATCGGACTATCAGCTCAATCCCCTGCTGATGTCGCACTTTGTAAATCCAAAAAAAGAGAACAAACTGTATCTGATATTAAAGCAATATTTGAAGTGAAAATGTCAATAGTTTGGAACTGGGAATTGAAGGATAACAGGCTGATTTGTTTAGGTGATTTTAGAACCCATAAAGGCAATCCTGGACTTCTCCGTTCAGATACAATGTTAAAAGCTATTGGTAAGAGTATCAATATTAGAGTATCCGGTTACGATGCTTCTCGAATCCCCATCGTCATCCTTGGAAACACCCCAATTACAGAAAGCTATATTTCCAAAGTAGATCACCTTTATAATGCTGGAATCATTCAAGGGTTTTGGTCTTTAAATCCCTTTCCATTAGATAATAACGGGGGAAACCTGAAAAGCACCCATAAAAACGGCTTTATCAGAATGGATTCTTATAGCGAATTTGAGAATAACCTCAGAAGACTCTTTTCGGAGGAACTCGAATTCTTTTCCAGTATGAAGTCAAAAAAAGATTTGGGGCAAGTCATCGAGATCGCTAACAAAGAATCAACTTTTGAAAAGAAGGCAGAAAAATTTCTATCTCTGATAAGGATATAAAAATGAGTAAAGGGACAAATAGGCGCATCGGAACAGCGACCAGCGCATTTGGAACGCCAGGTAGAATTAGCCATGACTCAACAAAATTCTATGAAAGCCGATTATATGAAGGAATGAATAAAGGAGAACAAGTCAAATATGTTGAAAATGAAATTCCAAAAGAGCATTTAAACTCATTATTTTGTAAGTCGAGTGAAAAGATGGATGAATTACCTGATAACAGTGTTCATCTTATGGTTACCTCACCACCCTATAATGTGACGAAAGAATATGACAATAATTTGAGTTTAAAAGAATATGTCGATCTATTAAATAGAGTGTGGAAAGAGACATATCGAGTTTTAGTTCCAGGAGGCCGTGCCTGTATAAATGTTGCCAACCTGGGAAGAAAACCTTATATCCCTTTACATAGTTATATTATTGAAGGGATGCAAAATATCGGATTTCTTATGAGAGGGGAAATAATTTGGAATAAGGCTTCAAGTGCCAGTCCTTCAACTGCATGGGGTACCTGGCTTTCGGCTGCAAATCCGGTTTTAAGAGACATTCATGAATATATTTTGATTTTCTCTAAGGAAACTTTTTCAAGAAAAAGAAAAGGAAAAGAGGCTACGATAAAAAAAGAGGAATTTTTAGAATGTACAAAAAGTGTTTGGACTTTTCCAGCCGTTTCAGCAAAGCAAATTGGACATCCCGCCCCATTCCCCGAAGAACTCCCTCATAGGCTTATCCAACTTTACACCTTTAAGAATGACGTTGTCTTAGATCCGTTTGTTGGTAGCGGAACGACATGTCTTGTGGCTATTAAGGATAAACGTAATTATGTTGGTTATGATATTGACCCACAATATATAAAACTAGCTGAAAGCAGAATCGGATCTTACATGAATCAGTTGCATCTTTTTGAAGACTAATGGCGGCTAACAACCGCATCAACTCGGACTGGCAATTTCGCTGCGCTCCATTGCCAGCCGGTTATGCGGAGCGTTATGCGCTAAGGAGTTTATAAAGTTGGATGAGTACCCCCATCGATGAGGTCACACCAAATTGGAACCGACTGAATCAGAAATAGTTAAATATGCCGTCTGGTTTGCCAATG
>JAFDHQ010000078.1 GCA_019308685.1 Deltaproteobacteria bacterium | reverse complement strand
ACTATGGACAAAATGAATTATGCTTTGATATTAAACAAATACTTATGGAATTCTACAATCTATTGAAATCAATAGTCTTTTAATGACAACCTGTTTATTCCATTATTAGGCGGATGCATTAATATTAGACTGCCACAGGGGATATAAGGAATGTGATTATGAAAAAAGTCATTAAAAATATAGCCCAAATGATGCATCAATCTGACCCAAGAGCATGCTTTGCCATAGAATTCTGGGATGGTGATTCAATACGATTCGGAAGTTTTCCAGAGGTAATACTACGCCTGAAAACAAAAAGTTGTGCCAAAAAGATCATTAGAAAAGGATTTTTAGGATTTGGAGAAGCTTACATGAAGGGAGATCTGGAAATAGAGAAAGATCTTCTTAAACTCTTCCGTCTGGGATTTGCCATTAATTTTGACGAACATTGTCTACATTTCGGGCCAAAAATTCAAACGCTTATCCTTTCCTTGCTAAACAGTTCTACCCTGCGACGAGCTCCAAAAAACATTTCCTTTCATTACGACAAAGGAGATGAATTTTATGCGCTCTATCTTGACAAGACCATGACTTACTCCTGTGCGTATTTTTCAAATCCTGACGATTCTCTGGAACAGGCACAATTGAACAAATACGAGCATATTTCCCGAAAACTTCTACTCAAGCCTAACGAATCGCTTCTTGACATCGGGTGCGGCTGGGGCGGGATGCTGATCTATGCCGCCCGGAAATATGGTATAAACGGAGTTGGCATTACACTATCGAAAAATCAGTTCGAATACGCCAATCACAGAATCGAAGAGTTGGGACTCCAAAACCATCTTAAGGTATTACATAAGGATTACAGACAGTTAAATGAAAAGTTCGATAAAATAGTTTCCATCGGTATGATGGAACACGTCGGAAAAAAATTTATTCCTACTTTTATTCAAAAAGTGTCGGATTTGTTAAAAAGCGGTGGCCTGGGTCTGCTTCATACCATTGGGAAAGATGCTGCGTCTACCGGAGATCCCTGGACGTTTAGTTATATTTTTCCCGGGGCCTATATTCCGACACTTCACGAACTTATTAAAGAAATGGGGAAATCCGGTTTTTCCATTCTGGATGTGGAAAATTTGCGGCTTCACTATGCCAAAACCCTTGAAAAATGGGCAGAAAATTTTGAAGGAAATATAGAGAAGATACGGAAATTGTTTGATGAAACCTTTGTGAGGCAATGGCGTCTGTTTTTAAACAGTACGGCAGCAGGATTTAAGTACGGCAATTCTCGCCTGTTTCAGATTCTTGTCTCAAAAGGACTGGACAATACGCTGCCGATAACCCGGGCCCATGTATATGAGGAATAACCAACACAAAAGAACTTACTAAAATATAAAACCCAAATCAACCTGTTATATGAAAGGAGCACAAAATGGCTGTTAAAATTCTAATTAAACGGTCTGTGCCGGAAAACAAGGCAAAGGAAATGATACCTCTATTTAGACAAATGAGAGTCCTTGCTACAAATCAGTCAGGTTATATTTCCGGTGAAACGCTAAAAAGCCTGGATAGACCGGACACGTTTCTGGTCATTAGCACTTGGAAGTCCTCTGATTATTGGGAAAAATGGTTGCTCAGTAAAGAAAGACAGGAAATTCAAGATAAAATCGATGCGTTGCTCGGGGGAAAAACCGAATACGAAATGTTTCACTATGGATTTGGGGAATAGGCTCATTACAGGGATAAGTCGGAAATCCTACGTGTTGATTCACAGTAACTTCTCAATAAGGGCTCTCTCGCCTCCCCAACATCTATAACTTGGAAGTGTACCAGTTCTGGTAATGAAATTATCATTATTGACCCGAGTCCTAATTTTTTAAGATGTTACGATTTACCCCTTTAATTGGCTAAATCTGTGGAAAAAATAAGTCTGCCCACATAAATTCTATTTTATCAGTTTTTCTCCCAACGACGTGGGGTAAATTCCTTCACCATAGGGATTCCCACCATCAAAATGAAGGCTTTGGTCTATGGACAGATTTAATTATAATTTGATAGAGGTATATTTTATGTGAATCTGAGATAATATTTCGAAACAATAGTATATGAGGAGGTATTGCATGGCAACGGTCAAATCAAAAAATAAAATTAAGCGGAAAAAAGTAACATTTTCCATTGATTTATCAGGTGCTAACGAGGTCGTTTTGATGGGAGATTTTAATAATTGGAATCCTAAAAAACATCTTATGAAGCAGGATAGGAATGGGGTGTGGAATAAGGCCGTGATTCTACCTCCCGGAAGCTACGAGTACAAGTTTCTGGTTGACGGGCAGTGGAAAGAAGATCCCCAAAACGACCAGACTCGTTTAAACTGCTTCGGGACGTACAACAATATCCTTAATCTGACCGTACCTTAAATCGGGCAAACTGAAACCTTTCAAGGTTTGAATAACGAATTCGACGCAAATGGGAGTTTTTATATCCTATGAAAAAAAGAGTTGATAAACGCCATCAATGCCAAGCATCCGTTATATGCAACTGTTTTAACAAGGATAATACCGTTAATGCCACAATGCTTAACTGCGGTGAAGGCGGAATGTATTTCGAGTCTGATTCATTTTTCAAAGAAGGAACGAATATTTTCTTCAAGGTGAAAACCTGTTCCTTTGATTCTTCTGCACCGGAACTCTGCAATGGGCTTCGAACCGCATCCCTCGCTCAAGTAAGATGGTGGAAGGAAATGGGCGGCCAAGACGCTTCTCGTTTTGGCATTGGCGTTAAATATTATTAACCATCTATTATGGTTTTTGTTTTCTTATGCGCCGGGGAGGCTACATCTCTAGTGTAAAGGGCGGTCTCTGTGCCGCCCTTCCGGCCATGCCGGTTCCGAGAAAAAATTCAAGCCATAAGCAAATCCCATTCGTTGTCCCGCCTTCAACGGCATAGAATTTCCGAATCGGCTGATGTCAACGGTCATAATAATCGGTGATGGTTTTACGGAGCCGGCGCACCCTTGCCGTGATATCCTCAGCGCGTGTTATGCCGGTGACCATGGCCACGCGGCGCGCGCCTGCTTCCAGAACCCGACCGATATTGTCCGAATTGATGCCGCCCATGGTGGTAAATGGTACGGTGAGCTGTGGCCCGATTTCACTGATGGCTCCAGGTCCCAGAAAAGGGACCGTATTTTCTTTGGTCTTAGTGGGGAAAATGGGACCGATGTTTACATAATCGGCTCCGTCTTGCTCGGCCTTTAGGGCCTCCATGAGATTGTGGCTGGAAGCGCCGATAATCAGCTCCGGGGCGATGTTTCGTGCTGCCCTAATGGGCAGATCTTTCTGACCCAGATGGACCCCGTCGGCGCCTGCAGCCAGGGCCACATCCACATGATCGTTAATAATCAAAAGCGCATCGTGGCTACGGGTGCGTTTGCGGAATTCAATGGCCAATTCATAGAGATCCTTCTTGTCCCAATGCTTTTCCCTGAGCTGAATGATTTTGGCGCCGCCGTCCAGGACCGCTGCCAACACTTCCAAGTTGGTTCGGCCTTCCGAAAGTTTTTGGCAGGTGACCGGATAAATATCGATCGCCGTTAATTTTACCAAACGTTCTTTACGATTCATCCGCCACCTACAAATCGAATGAGTTCCAATTCATCACCGTCTTTTAAAACAATGCGATCAAACATATCCCGGTGTAAAATATTTCGATTACGCTCCACCACAACACTGGCCGGAGGTACCTTCAATGTTTCCAGCAACGATAAGATATCCATGCGGTGCTCAACCGCGTGGGGTTTACCGTTGAGCGTGATATGAATCGGCATAAATGACTCCTTTTGAAAAGGTCTCAATGCTCTGCCGCGTTCAAGAAACTCGCATCCCAATCCTTCCATACCGGCTCATAGCCGTGGGCGGCAATCATCCGGACGACTTCTTGCGGGCTGCGAAGATCGCTGATTTCGAACTGGCCCTCGACGTTTTCTTTGGCCGCATAACCGCCCGGTGCGGTTTTGCTGCCCGCGCTCATTTGGGTAACCCCTAAGGGCAGCAGATTCTCGCGTAAGCTGGCGGGTTCCCGGGTGGACAGGACCAAGCCTGCATCGGGCAACCAGAGTCTCAGCGCGCACATGAGCTGCACCAAATGAGTGTCGTTTACGGGAAATTGGGGTTGAAATCCTCCGGCCGCAGGCCGCAGGCGCGGAAAGGAGACCGACACATGGCTTTGCCAGTAGCGGCGTGCCAGATAAGCGGCGTGTAACCCCACGAAGGCGCCGTCCACGCGCCAGTCGGACAATCCTAATAGAACCCCGATATTCAGGCGACGGAATCCGGCCTGCCCCCCGCGATCCGGGGTTTCCAGACGCCAGCGGTAGTTGCGTTTGGGACCGGCTGGATGAACCTCGGCATACCGTTTTATGTGGTAGGTTTCCTGGTAAACGGTCAATCCGTCCACACCGTTTTGGATCAGATGGCGGTAGTCATTGGTTGTCAGCGGATAGATTTCAATGGATATGGATGCTAAAAGCGGCCGCAATTTGCGGGCGATGCGCATTAAGTACTCCACCGGTACGTGATGTGGCGACTCACCGGTCAGCAAAAGCACGTGACGGAATCCCTGTCGGTGCAAAAACATCACTTCCTTCTCCACTTCCGCTACGCTAAGGGTGGCGCGGGATATTTGATTGTGGCGGTTGAACCCGCAGTATACACAGGAATTGGTACATTCACTGGATATATAAACAGGTGCGAACATTTGAATGGTCCGGCCGAAGCGCTGAACCGTCAGCCCATGGGCCGCCAGAGCCATTTCTTCCAGAAAGTCGGCCGCAACCGGAGAGAGTAGCGCCAACAGATCGTCAAAATTTGGATTAGGCGCTCTCATGGCCTGCCGAACGTCTTGGGCCGTCTTACGGGAGATTGCCGCTTCGATCCGATCCCATCGATATTGAATGATTTTCTGCCAGAAACTCATGCGTGGTTGCTCCTTAAAAATCCGGTCAGGGGGGAACTGGCTTCCGCCTCCCAAGAATGTCGGCCCAGACCTGCTATGTATGCTTTAAACCCGGCTTCCACACCCAGCCGGAAGGCTTCTGCCATGCCCACCGGATCGCCGGCTGTAGCAATGGCGGTGTTGACTAAAACGGCATCAGCGCCCATCTCCATGGCTTCTGCTGCATGGGAAGGCGCTCCCAGTCCGGCATCTACCACAACCGGTACCTGCGCCTGTTGGATGATGATCTGAATCGCGTCGCGTGTTTTCAAACCTCGATTGGTACCGATAGGGGCCCCCAGGGGCATTACCGTAACCGTTCCTACCTCTTCCAGCCGCTTGGCAAGGACCGGGTCCGCATTAATATAAGGAAGTACCTTGAATCCTTCTTTAACCATAATTTCGGCCGCCTTTAGCGTTTCCACCGGATCGGGCAATAAATAATGGGGATCGGGAGTAACTTCCAGCTTGACCCACGGATCGCATCCCGCTGCCCGGGAAATTCGTGCCAGACGCACGGCTTCCTCCGCGTCCCTGGCGCCACTGGTGTTAGGCAAAAACAGGTAGCGATCTCTATCAACGGCTTCCATTAGATTATCCTGAGGATTGCTCAAATCGACACGGCGCAGAGCCACGGTGACAATCTCGGCTCCGGAGGCCGTAAGTGCCTGCTGCATGATTTGGGTGGAAGCAAACTTGCCGGTACCGACCAGCAAGCGGGAATGAAAGGTGCGATCTGCAATAATCAGCGGAGGGTATTGGGTCATGGTCGTCTCCTTTTTTATTAAATGAGTTTTGCTGCCCGGCATACGTCGCAACATGGCGGCGGAAGTTCGATTTCCCGAAATATCGAATTCAGGGCGTCGTAGGTCAATAGCCGCCCGAGCAGCAATTTTCCGCTGCCGGTCAAGAATTTGACGGCTTCGGCAGCCTGTATGCTCCCCAGCGCGCCAGGTACCACTCCCAAAGCCCCGACTTGGTCGGTGGAGGATACCTGATCCGGTTCGGGAATGTTGCCGAACACGCAACGGTAACAGGCGCCTTGGCCGGGCACGATGGTCATGACTTGGCCGAACATGCCCAAGATGCCGGCATGGCAGAAGGGAACCTTGGCATGAATGCAGATGTCGTTGACCAGAAACTTGGCTTCGAAATTATCCGTGGCCTCGATCACAAAATCATACCCGCTTACCAACTCACGTCCGTTTTTTGCAGTAAACGGTTCGTTGTAAGGTTCAATGCAAACATCCGGGTTCAGGCGATGTAATTTGTCTTGGGCCGAATGGGTCTTCAAATCGTCCAGATCCTCCGATGTATACAAAATCTGCCGCTGCAGATTGGACAATTCGACTCGATCCCCATCCACAATACCGATAGTCCCGACGCCGGCACAGGCCAGGTAAAACAAGGCGGGACTACCCAATCCTCCGGCACCCACCACCAGGACCCGGCCCCTTAAAAGCTTTTGCTGTCCGGCAGTGCCGATTTCCGGAACCAGGATGTTGCGCGAGTACCGAATCTTTTGAATCGCGGTTAATTCTTTCATCCGATCCTTTCCTACGGCTGTCGGATAGCGAAAATTTCGGTCGGCGCCCCTGAAAGGCCATGGCACAAGCATTTGAATCCCAATACAAAAGAACGCTCCACGACGGCGAATATCTCTTTCCAACCGACTGAAACTTGTGCTTAAGCCCCCGTAAGCCCAAGCCGCGCCGGAGTGATTAAGACCAATTTGTCGCTAACTTATCCCATTGATTTTTTTAAGTTATCATTTTGTTCGGCTCGGGCTAACGCGTGCTAAAGCCCTTCAAACAGTCAGTCGCTTTCCAAGAGAAACACGCCGTCGCTACGCTGCACCGAAATTAAATTCCTTTACCATGTTTGAAAGGCCAAACAAGGCTCCCAAATCCGTTATAGCATGATACGATCAAAGGTTTTAATCGCGCAAAAATCACCGCACATGGTGCAGACATCCCGATCATGATCTTCCGTCTGCATGCGGCGCTTGCGGGCCAATTCCGGGTCGATGGCCTGGTTATACATGGTTTCCCAGTCGAATTCCCGTCGCGCCAGGGACATCCTCCGATCCCAGTCCTCGGACCCGGGCAGCCCCTTTTCCAGATCTCCGATATGGGCCGCAATCCTCGTGGCCATGACACCGTCATGGACATCCTGAACCGTGGGCAGATGCAAGTGTTCGGCAGGTGTCAGATAACATAAGAAATCCACACCGCTGGCAGCGGCCACGGCTCCGCCGATGGCACCTACCAGATGATCGTATCCCGGAGCAATGTCGGTGGGCAAAGGTCCTAACACATAGTAAGGGGCGTTGTCACAAAGACGCTTTTGAAATTGCACATCTCCGGCAATGCGTCCCAGCGGAACATGTCCGGGTCCTTCGATCATCACCTGTACGCCGGCCTTGCGGGCGCGGCGCGTCAGTTCGCCCAAAATTAAAAGCTCGGAAATTTGTGCCCGATCTTCGGCATCATGGATTGCCCCGGGACGCAGTCCATCGCCCAAAGAGAGGGTAACATCGTGTTGCCTGCAGATTTCCAGCAGACGATCGTATTGGGAAAACAGGGGGTTTTCCTTATTGTTGGCGGTGATCCATTCGGCGATGAAGCTGCCGCCGCGAGACACCATGCCCATTATCCGGTTGCAACCCTTAAGGGCGCTTAAGCTTTGTCGGGTGATACCACAATGCACCGTTATGAAATCGACGCCTGCCTCGGCTTGCAGTTCGATTTCTTCCATAAGGTCGTCCGCGGTCATCTGCGGCAGAGTTTTGTTTTTTGCCATCAATTTGCTAACGACTTTATAGATCGGAACGGTGCCGACCATGAGCGGGGAACGTTTCAATATGGTCTCCAATATGAGGTCGAGGTTGCCTCCGGTGGAAAGATCCATCACTGCATCCGCACCGGCCGCAACAGCCGTATCGAGTTTGACCAGTTCTTCTTTCAGATCATGGTGGCTCGGGGAAGTGCCGATGTTGGCATTCACCTTGGTTTTCAAGCCCTGACCGATGCCGCGTGCTTCGAAGTCACGGTTGCGGTTTTTGGGAATCACCACCACACCGGCGGCCACTTTTTCCCGCACCTGTTCAGCGGTAAGGCCCTCTTTTTGGGCAACCTGATGCATGGCCTCTGTAATCTGATTGCTTCGGGCCGCTTCAATCTGTGTCATTTTATATCTCCGTTCGTTGCGTTTTTTCCCATTATGTGGGATCTGAAGGCCGAGTAATATACTGTTTCGGCCTGAAAATGCCGGGCGCCTGAATTGTTCTGAGCAGTGAGAAGCCCGGCTTAAATAGGGGTGTTATCTGATCGGTTAGCAAAAAGGCGGCGATCGGCAGGTAAACAAGTTGCATTTCAAAAAAAATGCTGTTCCCCCGGATAGGAAAACAGCATGGACAATCAAATCCGAATCGCAGGCCCGTTTCCCTTCGCAGGTATTACCCTGATCAGGTGGTTAAGGGTTGTCCATTTCCGGACTCTCAGATGATACCAACACCCCTAACGAGACAGAGTCAGTATAAATCTAAGTTTTTAGATTGTCAAGAGATCTTTTATAACACTCAACAACCCAATTCTCTGTGCGCTAAAAATAATGTGCTAAAATTCAAATCTTTTGAAGGTTTGACATTAAACCGTCAATGTTTATTTTTTTAACATATGACGATAACAACTACAGGAGGAATTCATGCGTTTTGATAAATTTACTATTAAATCACAGGAGCTTATTCAAAATGCCCAATCCATGGCTTCAGAGCATAACAACCAACAGATCGAGCCGGAGCATTTACTCCTTTCCATGCTCAATGAACCGGAAGGAATCGCTCGGGCCATGTTGGATAAACTGGGTGTTTCTTCGGATGATGTTTCCCGTGAACTTGCCGTATCCATTGATAGAATTCCAAAAGTAAGCGGGAGTACGGTGGGAAATGCCTTCATATCTCCCCGGACAAAGAGTGTTCTTGATGGTGCTTTTGCAGAGGCCGCCAAGATGAAAGATCAATACGTCAGCATTGAACACATTTTTCTGTCCATATCAGACGAAAAAAAAGGAGACGCCGCCAAAATTTTAAGGGAAAAGGGAATTTCAAGAGAATCGATTTTAAAAGTTCTCTTGGACATTCGAGGAACTCAGCGGATAACCGATCCCAACCCGGAAGAAAAATACCAGGCCCTTGACAGGTTTAGCCGTAATCTGACTGATCTGGCTCGCCTGGGCAAGCTCGACCCTGTTATCGGGCGTGATGATGAAATCCGGCGGATTGTACAAGTTCTGTCCCGGCGTAAAAAAAATAATCCTGTTTTAATCGGAGAACCGGGTGTGGGGAAAACCGCAATCGTTGAAGGTCTGGCCCAACGTATTGTGGCAGGAGATGTATCTGAAAGCCTTAAAAACAGGCGGCTTGTTGCCCTTGATATGGGGGCGCTCATTGCCGGTGCCAAGTACAGGGGAGAATTTGAAGATCGTCTCAAAGCAGTTCTAAAAGAGGTGGAAAAAGCAGAAGGAGAAGTCATCCTTTTTATCGATGAGCTTCACACCCTTGTGGGAGCGGGAGCCAGCGAAGGCGCCATGGATGCTTCAAATATGTTAAAACCGGCCCTTGCCCGGGGCACACTAAGATGCGTTGGCGCCACCACATTGAATGAATACCGTAAGTACATTGAAAAAGACGCTGCCCTGGAACGGCGCTTCCAACCGGTTATGGTACTCGAGCCCACGGTGGAAGATACCATATCTGTGCTTCGGGGTCTTAAGGAAAAATACGAGGTTCATCATGGGGTTCGGATTAAGGATTCGGCCATCGTTGCTGCTGCCACCCTGTCTCATCGTTATATTTCCGACCGTTTTCTTCCGGACAAGGCCATTGATTTAATGGATGAATGTGCTTCAAAACTCAGGATCGAAATCGATAGTATGCCGGTGGAAATAGATGAGATCCAGCGCAAGATAACCCAGGCTGAAATAGAACGGGAAGCTTTAAAAAAAGAATCTGATTCTGCATCCAAAGAGCGTCTTGCCCGGCTTGAATCCAAGATAAATAACCTGAAGGATGAAATCCTTGAAATGAAAGCCCACTGGCAGAATGAAAAAGATCTGATACAGACCATAAGGAAGATCAAGGAACATCAGGAGCAGCTGGGTATTGAAGAACAGCAGGCTGAAAGAGAGGGAAATCTGGCAAAGGTTGCGGAGATCAGATACGGGAAGGCGGCGGAACTCAGAAATAATTTGGACCAGGCCAATGAAAAACTCGCCAGTCTTCAGAAAACCAGAAAAATGTTAAAAGAGGAAGTCGATGCTGAAGACATTGCACAGGTCATATCCAGATGGACCGGTATCCCTGTGAGCAGGATGCTCGAAGGTGAACGGGAGAAACTTATTCATATGGAGGATCGCCTCGGGGAACGGGTAATTGGACAGAAAGAAGCCATATCTGGAATCTCAAATGCCGTTCGCCGGGCCCGTTCGGGATTGCAGGATCCAAACCGGCCCATCGGATCCTTTATTTTTATGGGTCCTACCGGTGTCGGTAAGACCGAATTGGCCAAGGCGCTGGCGGAATTTATTTTTGACAGCGAACAAGCTATGGTCAGAATCGACATGTCGGAATACATGGAAAAGCATGCGGTTTCGAGACTGATCGGAGCCCCTCCGGGATATGTGGGATATGAAGAGGGGGGGTATCTTACGGAGGCTGTCCGTCGGCGGCCGTATTCCGTGGTGCTGTTTGATGAAATCGAAAAAGCACATCCCGAGGTTTTTAATGTGCTGCTTCAAATTTTAGATGACGGACGAATGACGGACGGCCATGGAAGGACGGTCGATTTTAAGAATACGATCATAATTATGACGTCTAATGTGGGCAGCCGGTGGATTCAAGAGATCGGGGAATCAAAACGTGAAGAAATGGAATCCAGAATTACTGAAGCCCTTCGAGCCAAATTTAAGCCTGAATTTTTAAACCGGATCGATGAGGTTATCATTTTTGATAATCTAACACAGGAACAGATCGCTGAAATCGTCGATATCCAGGTGAAACGGCTGGGATCACGGCTGGCCCAAATGAACCTGGCGCTCGTTCTTTCAGAGAATGCACGGACGTTTCTTGCTGAAAAAGGATTTGATCGGATATATGGTGCTCGTCCGTTAAAGAGAGCCATTCAAAAGTATATCGAAAATCCGCTTTCCATGGAGATTTTGCAGGGAAATATCCCGGAAGGAATAAAGTTAAGGGCAGATATCAACGGAGACCGGGTCGTGTTTAACCCGGTCTAATATGAAAAATCCTGGCTCAAAGAACCAGGATTTGGTTTGTCCCTGAAAGGAGCTGCTTTACTTAAAACCGTTCAAGTTAAAAGTGCCTAAAGTTATGGTGTCGCTCCGCTCCGCTGTTTTTATATAATTGACAGAATTCCTTAACCCTGGCCCAGACCGATCACCAATAC
>JAFDHQ010000002.1 GCA_019308685.1 Deltaproteobacteria bacterium | reverse complement strand
GGCATCCCCTCAATATTAGAAGGAATGCCCTTTTTATTCAGAACATAAGGTTAAATCACGGTTACATTTGCAGCGGCAGGACCTTTTTGTCCTTGCTCTATGTCAAAGGAAACCCGGTCACCTTCATTGAGGGATTTAAAACCGTCTGCATTGATTCCTGAATGATGAACAAACACATCCGGCCCATCTTCCTGCTCAATGAATCCGAACCCTTTATGGTCATTAAACCACTTAACAGTTCCATTGGCCATGATAACATCCTCCTTTCTTAAAAATTTTCAACGTCGCAAACTGGAGGGTGCCACTTTGACATATGGATTTTTCCTTCAGAAAGAAACCGTCCCACAGATGAAACAGGACTCAATTGATTGCGTTTATGATAATCTTTATTTAGAAAGAAAGCAAGCCAATTATTTATTATTTTTAAAAATAATGGGGGATGCCTATTTAAATGTGCAAAAACGAAATGTTACGCGAACAATGTCAGTAACGGCTCTGTATGGCAAGGTTTTTGGTTTCATGATGCTTACAGGTTCTTGAATGATAAAGGAGTGCACACTTCTTTAATAGCGGTCAGTAGTCATATCAAAAAACAGTGTGGGTTCGATCAACTTCTGAATGAGCGCTTTCCCCCTATCCATCTTCTGAAGAATCAGCAATGGCTAAAACCGGGCACGGAGTGTTTTGTAAAACTTGTTTCGTAATACTGCCACGGAGCACATCTAGAAATCCTTGGCGACCATGGATAGGCAAAACAATCAGGTCAGCATGTACCTCATTTGCAACAGCGATAATTTCATCAGCCACTTGACCCTTGCGATAAACCTGATTCCATCTAAACCGAGGATCCTCAGGCAAATTAAACACCGGCATTTTTTCAGAATTTCCGACATGGATGAGCGAAAGGTTTATCAAATCTTCTCCAATTGCTTTGGCTAACGCCGCCCCGTCCTTTATTGCTGATTCCGGATGGGGTTCTCTATCCACCGGAATCAGGATGTTTTTGAGAGATACATTTCCATCTTTTGGAGACACGAAGCCCTGTACTCCCTCAGGAACAAATAAAGTGTCCTTTGCCAGTTGCCTCACCAGCTTTTCAATGTCATTTCCCTGTATACACCAATCAAGACATTCGTGAGCGTGCGTGGCAAGCACGATTAGATCAACAGGATGACTATCTGTGTAATTGAAGATCTCAGCCATTGGACTCAGACCGGACACGTCCACTTTTTGAATTTCTATTCCCAACTCATGAAAAGCTTCTGATCGCGACATTCCTTCCTTAAGGAAGCCCCACCGCTCAAGAGTGGCACGCACGGCCGGAAATAAATGCCAGTTATTTGCTGTGTCCTTTCGGTCCCTACTGTGAAAAATTGTAAATTTTGTTCCGAGCAAAAGTGCTAACCTCAGCGCGTGTGCGAAAGCAAGTTCACTGGCTTCTGAGAAATCGGTGGGATGCAACACAGAATATTCAAAATTCTCCATCAGATAGACTCCTTGTTATCTCTTACCATGAGCAAAACCTGAAACCAATCATTGTTTTAAACATATATCATAAAATTAATGAGAATCTTTAGGTGAGTTATTTAAACCGGTTTATATAACATCATATCATGTTAAGTTTTACCCAAATGGTATATGGGATGCCGCTCTTGGTGAAGCGAAGATCCAGTTATCAGGTGAATATGAGACCTCCTTGATTTTCGCTCAGTTGAGGTATTAATTTTTTATTCTTTTACACGCTCCACATACTCTCCGGTTCTGGTATCGATCCGAACAAGTTCACCTTCCTCAACAAATGGAGGAACCTGAACCACGTAACCCGTCTCAAGTGTTGCCGGCTTTGTGCTACCGGTAGCGGTATCCCCTTTTGCCCAAACCTCTGCCTGGGCAATTCTTAAATTGACAAAATTGGGCAATGTAATACCGATAGGCCTTTCCTGGAAAAAAAGAACATTGCAAACCGTGTTTTCCTTTAAAAAATTTATGGAATCGCCCAACTGATCTTTGGTGAGGTAGTCCTGGACATAAGTTGACGTATTCATAAAACAGTATTGAAAACCGTCTGTGTAAAGATATTGCAATTCAAGTTCTTCAAGGTTTGCCGGGTTAAATTTATTGCCCGGTTTGACGAATTCAAATTGTACAACAACATATGGATCTCCATCAATCTCGATTTTAAGACCTTTTCTCAAATCGCTGCTTTCATACATAAATTACAACTCCTTTAATTTAATCATTGGGGCCACAGGTTTTCACAAATCCGCCTGCCGTGTGGGTCTGCGTCCAATAGCCCTTTCCGCCTTACGGGTTTCATCAACAAATCTTTTTACTTTGCCAAAGTCCTTTTTGAATCTGATTAAATTCCCTTTCGAATCCACAGCATTGGTCCCGGTACAACTGTCAACTCCTGCTGGACGAACGCTCATAATTCCATCAAACACATTATCGGGCGTAATACCCCCTGCCAATATCACAGGAATACCGCTCGACTTAACCAGCTTTGCAGCCACATCCCAATCGCAGGTCCGGCCGGTTATTCCGACAAAACCCCTGACCGGCTGATGTTCGGAAAGAGATCCGGATTTTTCTACAATTAAGGTGTCTGTTAAAAAATAATCGCTTACCGGCTCGAACAGCCTTGCCAGTTCAATAGTATCCGTAGGGTCAGCCAGCCCGCATTGCGGTATGGGAATGGACCGCATAATTTTAATCTCGGGGAATCTTTTTTTAACATTCTCCTGTAATAATAAAAGTCCATTATATGTTCCGGAAACATCATCTTGAAAGGTTAATGCTTCACAAAAATGGACAATGTCAGGGGTATAATAATCAATTACAGAGAGTATTGTATTGATGTCGCTAAACAGCGGTATCAAGCTGCTCAGGGTACCTGAGCCATTAATCGTATCGATGGCATTCTTTATCAAAGGAACTTTCCATTCCTCGATAGAAACAATAACACTGCCCATATGATCCACTCCGAGCGATACCAGCTTTTCAGCCTCGGAAGGTGTCTGCACCTCATAAATTTGGGTAATAATTTTGTTCATCTGTTTTAAAAATTTAACTATATGAGTTGACTTTTTCGACCGCTTCTAACATATTCAATATGTTTTCGCAAATTGTTTAAGAGATCAAACTTATGATACTCATAATAGATTTTGGTTCACAATATAACCAGCTTATCGCCCGCCGGGTTCGAGAGTTTCATGTATACTGTCAGATTGATCCGCCGGATATTGACATTGCCCATATCAACAGCCTGAAACCCAAAGGGATTATTCTCTCCGGAGGACCTTCAAGCATTTATGAAAAAAACAGCCCAAAATGCGATGAATCGATTTTTAATCTCGGCATTCCGGTTCTTGGAATCTGTTATGGTATGCAGTTTATGATTAACGCTCTCGGTGGAACGGTTAAAAGAGCCCGAAAGCGTGAATACGGCTTTGCAGCGCTTAAAGTAAAAACACAGACAGGCCTGTTTAAAGGTGTGGATGAAACAACAAAGACCTGGATGAGCCATGGGGATTCAATAGAAAAGCTGCCGCGCGGTTTTAGAATAACCGCTTCCACTAAAAATACGAAAATAGCTGCAACAGCCCATGTCAAAAAAAATCTCTACGGTTTCCAGTTTCACCCTGAAGTCCATCATACGCCCAAGGGCAAAGCAATGCTTCGCAACTTTCTTTTTGACGTGTGCGGCTGCAAACGTACGTGGACGATGAAGTCCTTTGCCAAAGATTCGATTGCTCAAATAAGGGAAACCATTGGAGATAAAAAAGTCATTCTGGGTTTAAGCGGCGGGGTTGACTCTTCTGTTACAGCGATATTGATTCACAAGGCTGTGGGAAAAAATCTTACGTGCATATTCGTGGATAACGGGCTGCTTAGAAAAGATGAAGCCGAAAAACTCAAAAAAACGTTTAAACAACATCTTAACATCAATATCCGGTTTGTAAGCGCCAAAATCCAATTTTTAAAAGCACTCTCTAAAGTAACCGATCCGGAAAAAAAGAGGAAAATTATCGGTAAAATCTTTATGAATGTCTTTGAAGCCGAAGCCAGAAAGATAAAAGGCGCCGAATTTTTGGCCCAGGGGACCCTCTACCCGGATATCATTGAGTCTCAATCTGCCTTTGGCGGTCCCACATCGGTCATCAAATCACATCACAATGTCGGCGGCCTTCCAAAAAATATGAAATTGAAACTTGTTGAACCTTTAAAGTATTTATTTAAGGATGAAGTGCGCATCCTGGGCAAGGAACTGGGACTTGATGAAAACCTGATATGGCGTCAACCGTTTCCAGGACCGGGTCTTGCAATAAGAATTATCGGAGAAATTAAAAAAAGACGCCTTTCAATATTAAGAGATGTGGATGAAATTTTGCTTGAAGAAATTAGGACTAGTGGATATTATAAAAAATTATGGCAATCTTTCGCCGTGCTCCTGCCCATAAAAAGCGTGGGTGTTATGGGAGACAGTCGAACCTATGAAAACATTGTGGCTATTCGGGCGGTAACCAGCAAAGACGCAATGACGGCGGATTGGGCCAGGCTGCCTCACAAATTTCTTGGTCACATATCAAACCGAATCATCAATGAAGTTGTTGGCGTTAACAGAGTCGTTTATGATATCAGTTCTAAACCGCCGAGTACAATCGAGTGGGAATAAATAAAGATGACAACCAATGAAGATTCCAAATTCAAAATGCGTATCGATGATGATGAACCGGAGGATTTCAAGTCTCAAGAAGACATCCACGATCTTCGGGTCGAAAAGCTAAGCAAGCGTATCAACCGTATTTCGATTCTCATCCCATGTTTGATATTTTTAATAGCTATTGCTGGTTATTTGGATTTAAAAAAAAGTATCTCCAGAACGGACAGTACCGGAAGCATGGGGGTTAAGGCCCTTTCTAAAGAACTCCAATCAAAATTCTCATCTCTTTCCCTTCGACAAGCCAATCTTGAAGATACCCTTAGTAAAAAAATTGAGGCCATTGAAAAGAGTGCCGCTTCTATACAGGCAAACCTGAACAAAGCCACGACCGCTATAAAATACATTAGGTCCGCCAGAAAAGCAGACAATAAAAAAATGGGGGCCGCCATAGCAACCATCGAAAAAAAATTATCTCCGCTGCCCGGAGGTTTGGAAGACCGATATCGACGTTCTTAAATCGGTCAAGGTTGACCGAAAAGCTGTTGATATCTTGCTGAAGAACCAGCAGGAAGCGTACCAGCTTGCTTTACGTAAAATAACAAGTAATCTTGAAGATAAAATAGAATCTGTTGAAAAAAAGTTAAACAACCAGGCAAAGGGTATGGGGAATTTAAAACCCAACCCCGAAAAAATTATTGAAAAGGACGTTCAGTAAAGATCCGGAAATAGATGACTTGCTTTTATAAATCAAAAAGGGAGATAAAGAATGGATGTAAAAATGGTTAATCCATTTATCAATGCGACCATGAATGTTCTTGAAACAATGGCATTTACCAAATCCGAAGCAGGAAAGCCTTACCTTAAAAAAGATAATGTTGCGAAAGGTGATGTTTCCGGGGTTATCGGGTTTACCGGCGAAACAAATGGGACGGTTTCCGTTACCTTTGATGAATTATGCATATTGAAAATTGTTTCAAGCATGTTCGGAGAGGAAATCAATGAATTAAACGATGAGGTTTCAGATGCTGTGGGTGAAATAACCAACATGATATCCGGACAGGCAAGAAAAGAATTGGAGGAAATGGGCAAACTGTTTCATGGCGCCATCCCCTCGGTAATTACCGGAAAAAACCATAAGCTCGAATCGTTGACAAAAGGCCCCAGGATAGCCATCCCTTTCAAAACCGACGCCGGGAGCTTTACAATTACCGTATGTTTAGAGAAGGAATAAGTTTAATGGCAACATGCTATATTTTCGAAAATATTATCGCTCGATTTAAATAGATCAGGGGTCGAGAAGCTTTTTTAATTTAACCGCTCCATGAATGATCCGCAACGACATCGTAAAAACTCATGTAATATCCACAAGATTTTGTTTTATTCCCCGAATCTTGCACGAAAGATTCAGGGAATAAACGCCTAAAGTATTTGACGGTATGTGCCGAAAATATAAATAAGGTATTAAAACAATAGGAGAAATAGTTGTGGATATCGTCGTTGGGAAAATTCATCCGACTAAAAAGGGCGGATCAAACAAAGATACTGTTTTTTCACGTAGAAGAAATGTTCGTTTCAAGGAAAAACGTAAAAACAAACGTGACCGCCGGCAAAGTGTCAGGGATGGTGTTTTTGTAAGTCTTTCTATTAAAAATGATCGGAGAGTGATTCCTGATAGAAGAAAGGCTGATCCGTAAAGAAGCTCTTGGGCTACTTAACGGTATCGCAAGTCTTATCCCCCTCCCTACCCTCTTTCCATGCCTCATAAGAATAATCAAGCAGTATCCACTTGTCTTCAGAATCTATGGTGATAATTTGAATGCCGCTTTTATAACTAAACTCCGGATCTCCCTCAAGCGCTTTAATCCAAGTCAGAGTCCCGGATACAAAAACCGATGCCTTTTTTCCCGGAACATCTATCATTAAATTTAGAATAGAACCCGAACGGATTTTCTCCTTCAAGAATGCAACAACCCCCATACCCTCCCGGCTGATATTTATGATGGAACACTGATTCCATTTATCTTGGTTCTCTTTTGAATACCGAGCACTGAGCCTTACCGGAAAACGTATAAATTTTCTTCTATCGTCCATTGAATCACCTCTATGATTATCATTTGATTTCTTATGCTTATTATTATATGTTGTAAAAATCAACATTTTTTAGTGGGCTCCGAGTTCAGCAAATGATAGACTGTCATAAATGTGAACACTACTATGTTACCTGGGACAAGAACTTTCCTCATGGCTGTAGGGCCATGAAATTTAAATCCAAACGACTTCCTTCAATAGAAGTGCGCGTCAATTCTCATCGTGAGTGCCTTTTATATAAAGAAAAAAAACCAAGAAAAAAGGTGACACGTTAGGTTTTTAAAAAGGAAATTATATCATGGATATTGAATCCTTAAATCAGATCCTCGGTAATGTTGCCTCAGGCAAAATATCTGTCCAAAATGCCGCCCGAAAACTCAAGCACCTGTCATTTGAGGATCTTGACTATGCACATATAGACCATCACCGCTCACTGCGAAAGGGATTTCCTGAAGTTATCTTTGGGCAGAAAAAGACGGCCGAACAGATTATCGGTATCATGGAAAAAATGCTGGTCCAGGAAAAAGTCGTTTTGGTTACTCGCATAGATGCCCATCAGGCGGATCAAGTGGTTTCACGTTTTCCCGAGGCAGAATATCATAAAGATGCAAAGATGGTTGTCTGGAGAAAACATGAAATCCCCATACAGAGCAAAGGAACCATAGTTGTCATTTCAGCCGGGACATCAGACATACCGGTTGCCAAAGAGGCATTTCTTACGGCGCAGGCTATGGGAAACCCGGTAGAATCTGTTTTTGATGTGGGGGTTGCCGGTATTCACCGGTTGTTCAACCATAAAAAATTAATCGATCGGGCTTCCGTCCTTGTTGTGGTAGCAGGAATGGAAGGTGCGCTTCCCAGCGTGGTTGCAGGAATGGTCAGCCGACCGGTGATAGCCGTTCCGACAAGCGTAGGCTATGGCACCAGCCTGGGTGGTTTAACCGCTCTTTTTTCCATGTTAAACAGCTGCAGTTCAAATGTTGCTGTTGTAAATATCGATAATGGATTTGGGGCCGGGTATATGGCCGCTATCATCAATAGAATATAAGAAAAGGGATTGTTCCATGAGCGCAAACGAAAAATTCTGGATAGGATTCGGTGATATTCATGAAGATCTTTCACTGGTTGATGAAATACCCGATCTTGCCGATGCAGACGGTGTGATCATCAGCGGTGACATAACCAACAGAGGTGGCATACCCAGGGCAAGTAAGCTGCTCGAGGTGGTTTTTAGGATTAATCCAAATATTTATGCCCAGATAGGCAATATGGATCATGCTGAGATCACTTCTTATTTAGATGAAAAGGGATGGAATATCCATGCAAAGGGGAAACAACTCACCGAGGATATCGGTATTATGGGGGTGGGATATTCTACACCCACTCCTTTTATGACCCCTTCCGAAGTCCCCGACGCCAAGCTGGCACAGTGGTTAAACCAGGGGTATGAACACATTAAACATCTGCCGAAACTGATTCTCGTGGCCCATGATCCGCCCTTTGGATCAAAAGCAGCCGATCTTCCTTCCGGAGAAAATGTGGGTAACCGGTCCGTGCTGGAATTTATCCGGCGTGTCCAGCCGGATATCTGTCTAACGGGTCATATTCATGAAGCGGAGTCCGAAGATTTTATCGGTAAAACAAAGGTGTTGAATCCGGGTATGTTATGTATGGGGGGGTATGTGCTGATCCGGCTGAAAGGAGATGAGTTGGAAGCCAATCTCATGTACATATGATAAAGAAGTTTGAAGTGAGCTAAAATGAGCTAAAGTGCCATTTTTAAAATTACTGCGCTGAAAGCGCAGTCCTCAATTTTAGTTTACTTTAGCTCACTTCAAACTTTAGGCACTTTTGTCGGTTTACTGCTTATACCCGATGGTCCGCAAAAACTCCTTTCGTTCCGTAATATCCTCTTCGGTTTCAATTCCTTCTGAGCGAAATCCGTCAATAACACCCACGATTCCTCGTCCCAGCTCTGTTTCTACAAGCAAGACTTCCACAGGATTGGCCGTGGCGCAAATAATTCTGCAGACTTCCGGAACGTTCTTGATCGTATTCAAAACATTTACGGGAAACATAACATGTCTTTCATAAAAATGATAAAACTGTGACCGGCCGAAAGGTTATAGGCATTTTTTTTTGCCAATTCAATCAAATCATTATCTGTGCCGGTATATCTCACCAGACACGGACCCGAAGCTTCACAAAATGCCAGACCGAATTTCGCTCCCGGCACGGTATTGACAATGGCCTCATAGACATCTTCGACCGTCTTGATAAAGTGAGAATGTCCTAAGATCATATTCAAATCATCAGTTTTTTCAATCTTGACCGTCTTGATTTCCATAAGCCCTCCGTTAATTTCTCCTGTCTTTACCGCTTCTTCGATCTTGGCTCTTCCTTCGATCCTGTCCGCTCCTTCTTTCCTTACCACTCCTTTTATGCCAGACCACAAAACTTTATGCCAGACCACAAAACTTTCGGATCTGTATAACTTGCCGGAAGATTCAAAATCGCATTGATACTGTGAGCACCCTGATTTGACGATATCAGCCACTCTAACGGCATCTTCGGTCGTCATGGACAGCCGTCCACAAGGCGCGTCATCAATAACCACTGTAAAACGTGTGTCCTTAGGATCCGATTTATCAAATTTTAAATGCACCTTCATATCACACTCTCCCTCTATGAGAAATTTTGTTATGTGTCAAGAAAAAGCAGGCCAAGATGATTTCCGTGTTTAATGGGTTAAATCCTTGTCGTCCGAAACTTCGCTGGCAGACAGACCTCTGTTGTATATTCTGAGTTCATCGATCAGGCCGTTTAACTTATAACTTGAATTATTCATCCATCCGCTGATCCTGAAACTTGAACCCACCGTCCGGTTTCCATGACCCGATCCTCGAACCGTGCTCAGGGACTGTTCCACACCGTCGATGAAAAGACTGTTTTGGGTTGTGCCGCTGTTGGTAAATATCGCAGCAATATGGTGCCAGTTATTTGCAAGCTTTGCAGATGCTCCGGTAAATCCGTATATATCTCCCCCCGCGGTATTAAAACCAAAACGGTCACCTTCGAACCAGAGATCATAGGAGGTCCACCCGATGGGCATCTGGCTGTTACCGCCCAGCCATTTCATCCAAAACGTCACCGTGGTTTGATCTCCGGAAGCGGTTGAGACCGGAAGACCTGTGATATCGATGGTGCCGTTGCTGCTGGTAAATTCCCCGGAATTCCCGATATGGCTGTCAGCGGTATTGATCGCCGCACTTCCATAGGGTGTACCATGATAGCCATTACCGGATGAATCCTTGACGTCACCAGGCGTCCCCGCGTTCCAGATGCTCTCGTCCATGTAATAAACGGCCGTTGGCCCGGTGTAGCACGATCCTGAACAGGTGTGGGTCAAGGTGTAGAGGCTGGTTATCTCTGCATCGGTCAACGCCTTGGAATAGACCATGACTTCATCGATCTTACCGAAAAAGTAGTTGTCGATATGCTGGGAACTGCCAATGCTAAACAGGCTGCCTGAAGCGGTATCCAGATTCCCTCCGCCACTCCAGGTGCTTGTGTTTTCGTATCGACTGCCGTTAATGGTCACAGCCACAACACCACTGTCATACGTCACAACCACAAAACTCCAGACCCCCACACCGATACTGTCGGCCACACCAAAGTCAGCGTACTTGTCCTGTCCTGAGGTATCAATATACACATGAATGGTGCCATTGGTGTTGACACCCATTTCAAAATTGTCGTTATCGGAGTCTGAGGCTTTGGCCACGAAACAGTTTTGGGTCCTATGATTTGTTTGAGAGCCGCTTAAGGAAAAGGGCCGGATCCATGCAGCCACAGTAAACGAATTACTGCCGGTGCCGAAAACATTGTTCAAGATGTCGCCCATGTCCAAATAATCATTGGTCCCGTCAAAATATCCTGCATTACAAATTTGTCCGGAACCCACGGGTGTTGCACCATTTTTCGCCGTCCCATCAAGGCCTTCTCCCCCGGAGTCCTGAACCTCTCCGGATGTGCCGTCCCAGCTGCATTCGTCCATGTGCCATTCGGCAGACAAATCCACCGTATAGGGTGCACCACCGGCGCTGGACAACACGGTTATGCTCAGGATTATCTGGGCCGTATTGCTTGAACAGCTGGAATCTGTGGCGGTTAGTGTAAAAGTATACGTCCCCTCATCAGTGGTGCCGCTTTTTTTGATGGTACACGTATTACTGCCTGTGGAAGATACCGTAAAACCGGTGGCGCCGCCGGTATCCAGGGTCCATTGAATATCTCCAAGATGCCCGCCGTTGGCCTGGAAGGTTTCCTGCTGGGTTGGGCTGTTCCATGTAATGTCTACGCTGGACCCGCTGGTTCGCGACACGAACAGGTTGCTGGTTACCTGTAGGGTGAAATTGCTGGGATCAGGATCCGGATCATTGTCTGTATCAGAGTCTTGCACCTGGACCGAAATGGTATACGTGCCGGGACACTGATCGAGTGTTCCCGACAATTGGCCGAGATAGGTGTGAAGAAACAGGTTGGAAAAATTACCGTCGTCGGTCAAGGTCCATTCATAGGGTGTGGTACCTCCGGTTGCATGGATCGTCGTTGAATAGCTGCTGTTTACATGGCCGGACGGAATAGAAGTGGTCATAATCCGAACATTCTCCCCTGATCCGCATATGGGGTCATTGAAACAATCCTGATCCTCACAGTTAACATATCCGTCACCATCGTCATCTTCATCGGTATCACAGATTTCCGACGTTCCATCGCTGTTATCATCACCGTTACCGTCTCCTGAACCGTAGCCTTGGCTCCCGGCCAATACGGTGCATGCTTTCGCAATAATCAGGTCATCATAAGTACCGGATTCAATGATCCGGTTTGGATCATCATAAATCGCATCGTCAAACCGGTTTAATCCATCGAAAAACCCGCCGACGCCATCCTCATCTTTGGAGCCGCCGCTGACCATAATATACGCCATATGTGTCAATGTGCCGTTGATATTTACGTGAAGTTTTCCAGGATTCACCGGATCATCCGAACATGCTGTTTTTAATGCATCCCCCAGGTTTCCAGCGTTCGTGGTTGTCAAATCTTCGTTCACACCATATTTCAATCGGTTACCCCATGCATCATCGCCTGAGGAAAGACCCAGTGTAATGAAAGGAAGATTCCCGAAATACGTGGGTGTCTCAGAATCTTCTTCCCCGGAGATTCCTTTATCCGCAAAAGGCAGTCGCCCATTGGCCGCCACATATCCCTGGATCGCATAATCGACTTGTTCCAATACGGACCGTGCTTTCTTGATCTTGGAAGACTTAATCAAAGAAGGCAAAACCGTCGCCACGATGGATATAATAATTCCCACGATTACCAGTACCACCGCCATTTCAATGAGAGTAAATCCTTTCGGGTTTGAATTTTTACTCATTTTATAAAAATGAAATGTGTTTTTCATAATTTGTAATACTTTTGTTATTAAAAACATAAACATTTCAAATGGTATTAAATATCCCCTTACATGCCGCCAACCTGACTGACCATATCGTAAACCGGAAGAAGCAGCGCCAAAAAAATAACGGCAAAGATTGCACCGGCCACTACCAAGACGATGGGTTCGATCATTTTTCCGATCATTGATACTAAATTTGACAGCCGTTTACTGTATTCCCCCGAGATGTGGCCCAACTGATCTTCAAGTGTTCCACTGACTTCGCCGACACTTATCATCCGTATAACAAAGGTCGGAAAAACAATGGCCTCCCCAAAGGCTTCTGAAATACTACTCCCTTTTTTTAAGGCTTTCCGGACTTGGCTGAGCTTGTCTCGATATATTTCATTCCTAACGCTTTCACTTAAAATTTTTATGGCTTGCAGGATATTAATTCCGGCTTTCATTAACAGAGAAAAGTATTCTGTAATATGGGCAAGATTTGAAGCCGTAACAATAGCTCCGACGACAGGAAGCTTGATCATTATCCAATCGATGATTTTTCTGAACTGCCGGCTTCCTTTTCGGGCAGCGAACAGGCCGACAAGGGTCAGGAAAAATCCCATGAACAAGCCAACAAAATAGTCTTGAAAAAAATCAGATACTTTTAAAAGATAAACTGTAATTGTAGGCAGAGCAACATTCATTTCTTTAAAAAGCTCAAGAATCTTCGGCACCACATAGTAAAGCCAAAAAGCCAGGCCGAACCCTATTGAAACAAACACAAAAACCGGATACAAAAGCGCTCTTTTGGTGTCACTGATAATCGTGTGAACGCGGTTAACATGATCTGATGCATCTTTTAACATCTCATCGAGTCTGCCGGTCTCTTCTCCGATTCGGATAAGACAGATCACCGTTTCCGTGAAAATATCGCTGAATTTGGTTGCTGCTTCTGAAAATGACATGCCGCCCTGGATAGCGGCCACAATATCCTGGACCTTGCTTGCAAGCCCGGGATGTTCCGTGGCTTGTGCAGCTTCTTCAAGTGAGGTCGTCAAGGGCATGCCGGATCGGAGGAGAAGAGAAAGATTATTGAGCAGTTCTACCTGATCCGTGCGCTTCAGTCGTTTAAAGAGTCTAAACGAACTTAACTTCGAAAAGAGCGATGCAAGCTTCCCCAGTTTGGATACATGGATCGCCATACTGCCGTTTCTTTCCAGATATAACGCCGTAGAAATTTCATCCTGGTAGGGGAGTTTAATGAGGCCCGAGGAAGGCTTTCCGTTGGGAGCGATCAATTTATATCTGAAGTAATTCATCATGCCAATCTAAATTTGTCTGATGTGACCCAAGGCGCGCGTTGCTTCTTCTGTTGTGGTTACCCCCTGTTTCACTTTATTTCGCGTGATTTCAAAAACATCATCAAAACCCAATTCTTTTGCCGACTGCGAAACAACACTCAAATCAGCTCCCTTCTCAATCAGCTGGGACAGCTTCTGATCTATGGTAAGGAGTTCATACACCAAAGTCCTTCCAAAATAACCTGATCCACTGCATAATTCACATCCTTTCCCTTGATAAAGTTCTTTAATATCAGGATCTTTTAAATATGTCTTCTCATTTTCAGAGGGAGCGTAGACAGTTTTGCAGTTCTCGCATATTTTGCGAACAAGTCGCTGGCTCACCACCCCGACAAGGGAGTCGGCAATTAAAAAAGGACGAATACCTAAATCCATCAATCTGGGAATGGTTCCAACCGCACTGTTTGTGTGCATGGTGGAAAGGACCAGATGGCCTGTGATTGCTGCGGTAACAGCAGTGGCGGCCGTCTCGGAATCCCGTATTTCACCCACCAGAATGACATCCGGATCATGGCGCAAAAAATAACGGATAGCGTTGGCAAAGGTGTAACCGGCCTTTTCGTTGACTTGAGTTTGCCGCAGCAAAGGGATATCGAATTCAATGGGCTCCTCAACGGTAATGGTATTCTTCTGGAGAAGATTGAGTCTTCTGATACCGGAAAAGAGCGTTGTCGACTTTCCGGAGCCGGTGGGCCCGGTGAGTAAAATTATTCCGAAAGGTTCATTGAACATTTTTTCTATGGTTTGGATATGTTCTTTAAAGAAGCCGAGCTGTTCCAATCCCATAACAGAACTTTCCATGGCAAGGACGCGAAGAACCATGCTCTCCCCCAGGGGCGAAACAATCGTGGACACCCTGAAATCATAATTATTGTTCAAAATGATTTCCGAAAATCGACCGTCCTGTGGCAGTCTCTGTTCGGCGATATCCATGTCTGCTTTCATTTTGAGGCTGGAGACAATTCTGTTCAGTGCAACCGGCAGGGATAAGACCGATGTTATAACGCCGTCTACTCTAAAGGCAATATTGGTAGACAGTTTCATCGGTTTGATATGGATATCCGTGGCCCGCATCTTTACTGCAAGATGCAAGATATGTTTAATTAAACTATCAAACCCTCTGGCCATTTCCTCGTTCTGGGAAAGAAGGTAGACTTCTTTCTCAATGAGTTTTTCAACCGGATTTTCAAGAAAATAATAAAATTTGTTGATGGCTTGAATAATTTTTCTGCGTTCCGAAATATAAATTTTCGGTAATAGCCCTGTCTGTCTTGAAATGATCTGCCCGAGTTTTTCATCGATCAAATTATGTGCTGCGATCTCCAGGAAATTGTCTGTTTTGCGAAATGGAAGAAAAATATTGTTGAGACACATTTTTTTATTGAAAAGTTTCAGAATATTTTCTTCGGGCAAAAGGGTGTCCACATCAATATAGGGAACGCCACTCTGTTCAGATAAAGCAACAACAATATCGTTTTCGGTAACGAATCCAAGCCGCTCTAATATTTCTCCGATTTTCTCCCGGGTGATCTTCTGCTCTTGTAACGCATACCCGATATACTCTTCTGTAATAAGCCCCTTTTCCTTTAAAACCACACCCAAGGGCTTTAATTTTTTATCATGTTTCATTTTTTAGATTTTCCAGCTCATGGCATAAAAGGAAAATGGTTTTTTCATCCGGATATCCGGTCACAGAAAGTCCCGCCTGTTCCTGATAGTTCACGACCGCCAGCATCAGCTTTTTACCGACGATTCCATCGAGAAGACCGGAATACAGATTAATTTTTGCCATCATCTTTTGGAGTTTTAAAATCTCTTCTCCTTGATAATAATAATAAAATTTTGTGAATATTAGCGGAGGACGCCAGAACAGATAGAATTGTTGATGGCCTATGAGGTTCGAAACATACCTGAGGGTCCCATATGCGTTCTGAATGTGATCTGAAACATGATCCAGTCGGACCAACATATATCCTGTTTTTTCGAATATCTCTTCCGTTAACTCTTGAAACCGTCCCGTTTCTAAAGCTTCAAAAAAAGGGTCTCGATAATTAGAAAGTTTATATTCATCCAAAAAATTAATCACAGACTCGGGAATAACGGAATGTTGTCCCAAGTCATTCGGTTCTTTATCCAGATTGAGATCTGTTATTTGCAAAGCTTGTTTGGCGGGGCCCAATTCCAGTCGATCGCTATTATCCTTTGGTGTGGCATAAGTTTTAATGTTCGAAGACGTAGAAGAAATATCCCGGCTAAAACCGGAGTAAACCATTCCGCCAAATAAGGACAGCACAATGAAAATGGATGCCATTAAGGTTAGAGGCTTTTTCAGAAGTTTCAGTTTTTTAGGATGAAGATCAACAAAGGCTTCGACAACAATCTTTCTGTTAATTTCTAATGTGTTGTGAAGAAACGCAACATACAAACACCTGTCCATCAACAGATTAACCTGTCTGAAATTCCCTTGGGTCAGTTTATAGATTTTATTCAAAGCCGTCTTTTGAATTCGGATATGTCCTCTGTTTCCGGCCAGATTCAGTTTAAAATAAAGATAGTCCTTTAGTTCTTCCGGTGTCAGTGCTTTCACCTCTTGTTGGATAACAATTCGACTCCTGAGCTGTCTCAGTTCTTTAGAATCCAACAAATGAATGAGTTCCGGTTGACCCACCAGTAAAATTTGAACCAGTTTTTCCCCACTGGTTTCAAGGTTTGAAATCATTCGGATAAGTTCAAGACTTTTAAAATCGAGATTCTGTGCATCATCAATAATGATGGTACAATTTTTTCCACAACGATTTTTCTCAACCAAAAAATCATATAACAGTTGCATTTGATCGCTAAAAAGGAGGCTGTCTGCGGTCAGTCCGAAATCCCGGTTTATTCCCCGTATCAGTTCGACGTCTTTAAAACCGGTATAAAATACCAGTGAGGTCTCAACCCCTTTTTCTTCGATAAGGTTTATTATCCTTCGGCTGATGGTGGTTTTGCCAAGGCCCACTTCTCCGGTTAGAACCATGAATCCTTTTCTCGCGTGAACCCCGAAGATGATTTCAGTTAGGATTTTCTGGATATGTTCGGAAAAATAAAAGTTTTCCTCCTCCGGAACTACCGGAAAAGGATTGTGATATAACCCTAAAAAATCGAGACAGCCTTGTTCTTCTTTTGCCAAAGCAGTAGTCATATGCATCACCCTTACCCATCATGCCGACCGAAACGTCGGATTTGATCTTTGTTGAACAATAATCTTAAATTTTGCATTATTTCAGCCAAACGTATATGTTCCGGATAAATGGTTTGAAGTTTTTCCAATCGCCGATAGGCCTCTTTCTCCTGTTGGGTATTGATCTCCACAATTGCCATATTGATTCCGGCTTCTAAATCACTTTCATTTTTGGTAAGGATTGTTTTCAGTAAATCTGCAGCGCGTTCATATTCTTGGTTGCGTATATGGTAGACGGCTTTTAACTTGAGTACATAGCTGTTGTTTTGACCCTTGTTCAACGCCAGTTCATCAAGAAGTTTTTCGGTGCGCTTTTTATTTCCGTGGCGCATCTCCCAGCGGATATCCGCTACCAGCCGAGCGATTTTTGCGTTTTTCTTTGCATTTGCGAGAAAAATCTTTTCTACGCCGGAAACCGGTAAAACTTCTGCTGATAAAAGTTTGCCTGTCTTCTGGGTTTGGATTTCAGCAAAAGCATCCTTTTTAAATGATTCCTTTGCGTCTGAAATTTTTTCCTTTGTCACTATGAGCGGTGTCTGGACATTGTCGGGTTTACTTATTTTGAATGTCTTAATGCTGTGATCCTGTCCCTCCGAAGGCTGATATTCAATTTGAATCGAGTCGGAATGCTTCGCCCCATTCAGACTTTCTGTCCCTCTATTCTCGATGCTTCTGTCAAGACGGACATCCGTTGACCGATGAATTTCTGTGTTTGATATGGAAAAACCTTTGACCGTTTTCCCCGTTGCATCACGAAACTGAAAATATCCGTAAAGAGTTCCTGCTCCAATAACCATAAAACCGGAAAGCAACAAAAGGACAGACAAAGGAGAATTGAGTACGGTTTTAAAAGAGTAGACTCTTTTTCTATGCACTGGTTTTTTTCTGCTTTTTCCCCGATCTGCAGATTCGGTTTTAAGCTTTTTTAATGTCTTAAATATGACGCTCATACCAATTTTACACTTAAAATAATAACCAGTTCCTTTGACTCCACGCTTTTTAATTCATTTTTAAAAAGATAGCCGAGAATCGGCAGTCTTGACAAAATGGGCACCCCGGCTTCCTGCGTCGTTTGAATGTCGTCGATCAGACCCCCCAGCACCACGACATCTCCATCCTCAAGCTCAATGGTCGTGCTCATCTCTTTAATTCTAACTTCAGGCAAGGATATCTCCTGACTCCCTCCTCCGACACTTTTCGGTTCAAGACTTTCTCGATTCACGGAACTGTTAATGGGATTAATCAGCAGGGAAATTCTTTGATTTTCTCCGATAAAGGGAATAACCCCCAAAATAAGCCCGTCAAATACGGTTGACACTTCAACATCTGTAATTTCTCTGTCAGTACCCGAAGTGACTTCGCGCGTCGTCTCCACAGTTTTTTTGTATGTAAAGGAGGTCCCAACACTGATTAGTGCCGGTTTTCCATGTTTGACGCGTATACTCGGGTTAGACACAACCTTTGCTTTTCCAAACGTCTCCAGCGCATCCATGGCCGAATCAATGGACACCTCATTATTTTCATGACTTAAGACCAGTCCGGAACCCAATGACCATGCAACGTTGGTTTTTGTTGTTAATGACGCCGCCTCGTCTCTCAGTACACTCCAGTCGATACCATATTCATATTTGTCCGAGAGTCCGACCTCGATAATTCTGGCTTCAATAAGTATCTGTCTGGACAACATCCTTTTAAAATGATTGATGAGTTTGGAAATGGATCGGATAATCGCCGGTGTATCCTTTACATATAGACTTCCGGACAGCCGGTTCAGAGAATATTTTCCGTCTTTTGAAATGATCCGAGTTATCATTTGCTCGATCACATCATAGTCATTGCCCTGTTTGGCTGCCTGACCGGAAAGTTCAAATTTACCTTTTAACCCGCTGGTGGTTTCCTCGGACGCACCGAGCACGTCTCCGCCCACATTAAAATTGGTATTAATTCTGGTATCCAGAAAATCGAGACTGAACATCTGTTCTTTAAACGGACGGATGCGGATAATATTCCCATGTATTTCATAATAAAGATCATAGGTGTTGAGTATCTCTCTCAAAACGGTGGATGCCGAGACGTTTTGAAAATTAAGGGTAAGCTGTTTTTCCTCAAGAGTGATGACAGGATCAATGATAAGGTTCATGCCTACGGACTGAGACAGGGAGTAAAGAATCACTTTGAGATCTTCATTGATCATAGAAAAGGAAACGGTATGGTCTTCCAAAGGGTCGTAAAGCGGCATAACGGGTTTTTCATGAATCACACGAGGCGAAACCCTTTCCAAGCTGGGAATAAATTCTTTCTGTGCCGCATCCAGTTGTTCAGATTCGGACTTAATATGATCTTGAGTTGTCTG
The DNA here is from genome assembly GCA_019308685.1 of Deltaproteobacteria bacterium. GTDB lineage: Bacteria > Desulfobacterota > Desulfobacteria > Desulfobacterales > UBA11574 > S5133MH16. The sequence goes on along the minus strand of JAFDHQ010000002.1, from coordinate 32,905 downwards.
AAGTGATAATGTTTTGAGGTTAGGAGCTCTCTCCGCACAGCCGAAAATAATGATCGAGAAAACAATCCCTAATATAATATTCAATTTTTTCATATGTACTCCCGCATTATGTATTGTTTTACTCACCAAATAGAATAGGGGTTTTCGTAACCCTTTAGCTTTTTGAAAATGTTATCGCTGGTTTGGAATCGATGTATAAAATCGTGAAGTCATGGTATAATTATCGCATTTCTCCCCATTTCGTAGTTTCAGGGAGCAATATCCATTTCGTTACGTCTCCTTTTTTCACCCATACCCTGCCCGGTTCTATTTTTATTATTTTTCCGCCGTCAGGAAGATCGGCGCTTTGAGTATAAAAAGATCCATCTATGATACAAAACTTTTTTTCACCTGACGCAAATGTAAAGGTTAAGGCGTATGCTGTTTTAGAATTAACATTTTCATTTCCCCGATCGGTTGTTGTATGCTGACCATAATATTGATCCGAATACTGCCAGAAACGAATTTTCCGATCTGTTATCGATTCCGATTCTACGGGGTTGACAAGATGAATCATCTCTTTCTCGAGATGGGAGATCTCTTTAATAACGGCCTGATCGGGAACGGTGAATTCAGGTGAATTTTTCGTTAAACCGATGGTATCTATGCCCACGGAAACCTGAGAAAAATAAACCGCGTAAATCGCCGTTGGAACCAGTAGGATAGCGATAATAACGATTGATATCAGCCCATGATATTTTCTTTTCATCCGATCCTCTTCGTGAATCTGACAAGAAATTTTGAGTTGTCGATATCCGTATCAAATCTATTTTCCACCACGGCATATCCCTTGGATTTCATAAAAGAGACAAATTGCTGATATCCTTTATGTGCAAAGTCAAAAGTCGATGTGATCCGTCCGAATATTTCTAACGTCATGCTGCCAGGTGAATAATCAATTTTAAAGATTTCTGTTTCCATGTCCGGTGAAAGACCATTCGTAACGTCGCTCACGACAGTTAGATATGAAGGTGAATTTTTGCAATATGCCAGGTCTTTTATAAAGCCGACGGTCTCTTTATACTTTTTTATGGGAATGGTGGCCAAAGACGACTCGGTCTGAAATCCCGCTATTTGCTGATTCAGCTGCTTTAATTCTTTCTCAAGCAGTTCTGATTTTTTCTGGCATATTAAATATCCGCCCAAAACCGCCAGCAAGAAGACAAAAAGCAGAATATTCAACGACATCGCCCATTTCTGTGTGAAAAAACAGATTTTCTCTATTACCGGTGAAATCCCGTGGTTTCCAGATCGACTTTTTATGGCGTTTGAAAAGGAATTATGATAGGTTTCATTGTTAAAAGATATGGATTCTTCTTCCAAATGGTAGGATTCATATTCCCCTTTTTCAGCCCAGTCCGAACAATCTCCACTGTCGATCCAGTTTAGCTGAAACACCTTGTTAATCTTTATTCCGTTTTCTGTCTGAGCGGTCTGTATGTCCGCACGAACGGCATCCCAAAGTGTCGCTATCTGCTCACGACTCATGTCGAATGCTACGCATCGATTGGAATAGTAGACCTGCTTTTTTTTGCCAATAATCAAGTCAGCAAATCTACCATGCTGGAATACGACTGCAACCGGATCTTCTGTACGAATTTGTTTAAGAATGTTATAAAGAAATGAATATAGAGGAACCGCCATGACTCCGTCTTCATTTCCCCGGATCTTCTCGAGGTAGGCGTGATATCGTCGGGTAGGGAGCGCAGTGAAAAATATATCGCAAGTGTTCTTTTCTCTCTTCTTTTTCCAGTGTGTAAGTACCGTTACCGGCTCATCAAAATCACCCGATTCTTGAAGTCGTTTGCGAACCACAAATTCCGCATATTTAGCCGGTGCTTCAACGGTCATGGTTCTGGAAACAACCTCCTGCATATCAGAGACAAACCGAAATTCACCTTTTATTTTATTCAGGTCATCAATCTGTTTAAGCCGACTTTCCGATAAGTGATATAAAACCCCATCCAGCTCAATAGCAAATTGTCTTTTATCATTTATCATTTATTGATTATCATCCATTATTAATCAGTTATCATTGGTTATTGGCTCTTCCCTGACGACAAATGCGCCTTTGAGAGTCATTAAAATATCCCCTGTCTTATTTTTAAAAAGCATTTCAGATGTCTCATTCTTATTGCCAATTCCTGCATTATTATGGGTCGCTTTTAACGATTTAATATGAAAAGAGACCGGCCTGAAATAACGGGAGGCACTATTGGTACACTGCATTAAATTTCTTTTCATCTCCGTGAAGGTTACCGCATCCTGTATGTCGACATGGTAAACCGCCCATCTCCTTTTTTCCAATCCCAACAATTTTGCATTATTTACAAAACGGTTAACTCTAAAAATATGATGCATTTTTTGTTTTCTTTCACTTTGCTGTTGATTCAGAAGATTTGCACGACGGGTCAATACCGCCTTTTTGTTCTGATTAACAACATAGCGTTTGTAACCGGTTAGAAAAAAACGCCCACCGATCAATAACAACATCACAAGGACGCCGGTCATCACACATGATCTAAAAATTTTTATCGCCGACATATCTTTTAAAAATCCATTTTCCAGCGCGCGCTGACCTCAGTCGATGGCTTGCCCCAGTCTTGATTTTCCGTATCTGATTCGCTATAACATAAAAAATCACCGGAAGTTCCATCCGCTTCGTTGTCAATCATGGTATCCAGGGCCATCCCCAATTCATTGGGAACCCCGTCAATCCACATGTAATTGTATTTGTCCTTTCGGTCATATTTAAATGCAACAGACAGGGTGTGACCGCTGCCATCTTTATCCGTGTATGTGTATTCAAAACAATTACCGCTGTTGGTTGAAGGTGCCGAAAGGCCGACATCGTCCAACCCTCTGAAATCGGTTCCCAGCGGATCCCCTGTCTTCAGATATTTTCGTTCGATATCGCTGACATTTCCGTCATGGCCATTATCGGTGTCCGCTTTTCCATCCTGTCCTTCTGCTGAAGCCAATTCATCATAAAAATCACCCAGACGTTTTCCGGTTCGGTCATAGAAGTTGGCATAACCCGTCCGCCACCCATTCAGATATTTCGTATAAATCTTCTTCTGTTCCGCGCTTCGTATCAGGTCTTTGCCCTTAACCACCGCCCCGATGATAATACCGATAATGATCAGCACAATGGCCATCTCTATCAATGTAAACCCTCGATTGTCCGGGAAATATGTTACCCTTTTCCTCATGGTGATGATCATGCTGTGGATCCCCCTTTTTGTAAACGAATGGTTTGTGATTTTTGACCTATTTTGTAAAATCAACAATCTTCACCTTTATAAGCTGTAAGCAATTTTCAGGCCAGAAGGGATAGGTGGAAGGTATTCCATTGAAATCAGGTAGTTAGTTTGTATAAATGGGGTTTTTAAAAAAGCGGCGGAAAATTTACCCATAAAGCGTCAAAAATTTGTCATATAGGGATAGAAGGGAAATACGCGGCTTTTATTGCAACCTTAAAGGACTTGCATAACATCATTATCCCGAATGTGTTATGAAAATTTTTGAGAGGCCTTTTTAAAGGTTTTGTTCCAAAGACCACTTCCCTTTTTTCGTCGATGCCTTAAGGGATTCTTCAAGCTGTGTTAAAAACTTAGCCCTTGGTATCTCCCTTGCACCGAAACGGAGAAGGTGTTGGGTTGTCAGCTGGCAGTCTATCATATCAAAGGATAATGCCTTAAGATATTCAACAAGTTTTACAAGGGCTACGTTTGAAGCATTGCTGATTCGGGTGAACATGGATTCCCCGAAGAAACATCTTCCCAGGGAAACGCCGTATAAACCTCCGGCCAGCTCTCCTTGATACCAGGCTTCCACCGAATGTGCAAAACCGGATTCATGGAGCGTGCAGTAGGCATCGATCATATCTTTAACGATCCAGGTTCCTTGATTATTTTCCAGTCGAATTTGGGCACACTGGTTTATCACCTGAACAAATGCGGTATCCATGGTCACCTTGAAAACCTCTTTTTTTATAATTTTAGACAACGTTTTTGAGACCTTGATTTCATGAGGATACAACACAAGACGAGGATCCGGTGACCACCACAAAATGGGTTCATCATCTGAAAACCACGGAAAAATGCCCATACGGTAAGCAAGGAGAAGACGCTTCCGGCTTAAATCACCACCAACAGCCAGCAACCCTTCTTTGGAGGCAAAATGTGGAGGGGGGAATGCTATTTTATCCGTTAAAAGAAAAACAGTCACTCAATTACTCAACGACTGAATAAATCTAGGGGCTTCGCCCTAGTTGGAATTGCTGAATTTCCGGTGCTTAACATCAAAGGTCAACTTGTCGTTCTTCGTATTAATAAAAACCTCGCCGCCTTTTTCAAGCTGCCCGAACAGAATCTCATCCGAGAGCATATCTTTGATTTCGGTCTGAATCAAGCGGGTCAGAGGCCTGGCTCCGTAACGGGGATCATGCCCGTTTCTTGCCAGCCATGTTCGTGCATCGGAAGAAAGAGTGATGGATATCTTTTTAATGGCAAGCTGTTCTTTAAGCTCTTTCATGAACTTATCCACCACCTTTTCCATGATCTCCTCATTCAGCGCATTAAAGTGAATAATGCCGTCAAGGCGGTTTCTGAATTCCGGGCTAAAAAACTTTTCAACCGCTTTTTTCCCTTTGTCCTCGGTATCATATTTTTTATCACCGAAACCAATGGTCTGACTGCTCATTTCCCGGGCACCGGCATTCGAAGTCATCATAATGATTACATTTCTGAAATCAGCCTTTTTGCCATTGTTATCGGTTAGGGTGGCATGATCCAAAACCTGAAGTAAAATGTTAAACATATCCGGATGGGCCTTCTCTATTTCATCAAATAACAGGACGCTGTGGGGATGTTTACGGATACTGTCCGTCAAAAGTCCTCCCTGGTCAAAGCCGATATACCCCGGAGGTGCACCGATAAGACGTGCCACGGCATGTTTTTCCATGTATTCGCTCATATCGAATCGTAAAAACTGAACCCCGAGATTCCTGGAAACTTGTAGTGCCACCTCCGTCTTTCCAACACCGGTGGGACCGGCAAACAGGAATGAACCGATGGGTCTCTCGGGTGTTCCCAGGCCTGCCCGGGAGCGCTTTATCGACGTGACAAGCGATGTTATGGCATCATCCTGCCCGAAAACAAACTGCTTGAGTTTTCCTTCAAGATTCTCCAATTTTGTTTTGTCAGGCGTCGAAACGCTGATGGTCGGTATTCTTGCCATCTTGGCCACAATTTTTTCAATATCTTTGGGATGGATCTTCTTTCTGCTTGAAGGCCCCGAAAGTCTGACAAACGCTCCGGCTTCATCGATCACATCTATGGCTTTGTCCGGCAGATAACGATCATTGATATATTTTGCGGAGAGTTCAACAGCTGCTTTCAATGCGGGATCGGTATAAATAATACCGTGATGGTCCTCATAACGGGATCGCAACCCTTTTAAAATTTGAATGTTTTCCTTAATCGGAGGTTCCAAAATTTCGATCTTTTCAAAACGGCGGGACAGGGCACGATCCTTTTCAAAGAAATTCTTATAATCCTCATAAGTGGTTGAGCCGATACACCGCAGATCACCGGTTGCCAGTACCGGTTTCAGGATATTCGACGCATCCATGGATCCTCTACTGGTAGCGCCGGCACCCACCATGGTATGAATTTCATCAACAAACAGGATGGCATCTTTTTTCTTTTTCAGAGCAGCCAGTACCCCTTTTAATCTCTGCTCAAAATCACCGCGAAATTTTGTCCCTGCCAGCAACCCCCCGAGATCCAGGGAATATATTCGAACACCTTTAAGCAGGTCGGGAATGGATTTATTATGTATCTTAATCGCCAAACCTTCGGCCATTGCCGTTTTTCCCACACCCGGGTCTCCCACAAAAACCGGATTGTTCTTCCGTCTCCTGCAGAGCACCTGAATGGTTCGTTCCATTTCATGTTCCCTGCCGATTAACGGATCCAATTTCCCCTGGGATGCGCTTTTAACAAGATCGATCGTGAAATCCTCGAGGGGATCACCCTTCTTCTTTTTTCCCTTTCTGTCTGTTTTCACCAGTTCATCTGATTCATCTTTATAAGGGGACTTGGAAACATCATGGGAAATATAATTTAAAACATCAAGACGGGTTATACCTTCGGCGTTCAGAAAATATTCGGCATGAGAGTCCTTTTCCTGAAAAATGGATGCCAGTATATCACTGACGGCCACTTCATGTTTTTCGGCGGAACGGACATGATTAATCGCCCGCTGAAGCACTCTTTGAAAGCCCACTGTCTGCTGTAGAACATATTCATTCCCTTCGGGAATACTTACCATCCGCTGACTGAAAAATAATTCAAGGGCGTTTCTAAGGTTCAGGATGTTACCCCCGCAACTTTCAATGATTTCTATACCGTTTTTGTCGTACAGAATGGCAAAAAGCAGATGTTCTATACAAACATACTCATGTCGCCTTTTCCTCGCTTCTCTTACCGCAAAGCCGAGCGTTTCGCTGAGTTCTTTACTGATCATGGTCTATTCTTCCTCCATGGTACATTTAAGAGGAAACCCGTTTTGACGGGCTAAATCGTGAACGGTGTTCACTTTTGTTTCAGATACTTCATAGGTATAAATACCGCAAATACCGATGCCTTTTTGATGGACATTCAGCATAATTTCTACCGCCTCTTCCGGTGTTTTATTAAACACAAGCATCAGGATCTCGACGACAAACTCCATGGTGGTATAATCATCATTGTGAAGCAATACCTTGTACATGGGAGGTTCATCAATCTCGTCCCTGGTTTCTGAAATGACTTCTTCTTCTGTTTCAGGGCTATATTCGCTCATGGCACTATTTACCACAATTTAGATGCCCAAAGTGAGACTTTTGCAAAAAATGGTGTTTTTCAAATTATAATCATTTTACCTCGGGCTTGTAAAGAGGGTAAACCGAAAAAAATTTCCCTGGTTTAACTATCTTCCGCAGCATTTTTTATATTTTTTCCCGCTCCCGCAAGGACAGGGTGCATTCCGACCCACCTTTTTTTGGGTCCGTTTGACCGGTTTTTTCTTTTCGGCTTCATCACCACTGGAAAATATCATTTTCTGTTCCTTGGGCTGTTGCAAATCAGAAATTTTTTTGGGTTCGGATATCTGGATTCTGAACAAAATACCCAAAGTTTCTTCTTTGATCCTGGAAATCATGTCCTGAAACAGTTCGAACCCTTCTTTTTTGTATATGATTAGGGGATCCTGCTGAGCATATCCTCGCAAACCGATCCCTTCTTTCAGGTGGTCCATGCTTAACAAATGATCTTTCCACAAATTGTCCACGGTCTGGAGCATGATAATTCGTTCAAGGTTCCTGAATTCTTCTGTGCCTATGGAAGCCTCTTTTTCATTATAAAGACTTAAACCACCGTCAGAAATCAACTCGGCCAGTCCATCGGGTGTGAGTCCGTCCAGCGTATCATTGTCCAACTTGCCCAAGCGGAAGTGAAATTGTTTGAACACCGCTTCATTCAGCCCTTTCCAGTCCCACTCTTCGGGAAGCGCTCTTTCATTTATGCAGCTATAGGTTATCTCCTTAGACCGATCGCGAATCATATCCTCAATGGCCGGTTTTAAGCTTTTACCATTCAGAGCTTCCCGGCGCTGTTTGTAAATGACCTCCCTTTGTTGATTCATTACATCATCATATTCTAATAATTGCTTTCTGATATCAAAATTGTGTGCCTCAACCTTTGCCTGAGCATTTTCAATGGCCCTGCTGATGAGATTGTGTTCGATGGGCTCACCCTCTTCCATTCCCAGCTTCTCCATAATTCCGGTAATCCGTTCCCCGCCGAATATCCGGAGTAGGTCATCTTCCAGGGATAGGTAGAAACGAGATGAACCGGGATCGCCCTGTCTACCCGAACGTCCCCTGAGCTGATTATCGATTCGCCGACTTTCATGTCTTTCAGTTCCTAAAATATGAAGCCCTCCAAGATCAGTGACGCCTTGGCCCAATACAATGTCGGTTCCACGGCCGGCCATATTTGTTGAAATCGTAACCGCCCCTTTCTGACCCGCCATTGCGATGATCTCGGCTTCCTTCTCATGGTTTTTTGCATTCAGGACCGAATGTTTAATGCCTCTTTTTTTTAATTTTTTTGAAAAACTTTCCGAAACATCAATTGAAATGGTTCCCACCAGAACCGGTTGCCCTTTTTCATGAAGTTCGATGATTTCATCCATGGCCGCATCAAATTTCTCCCGGCGGGTTTTATAAATTACATCCGGGAAATCGTTCCGGATCATGGGTTGATTTGTAGGAATAACCGACACGTCCAGATTATATATTTTTTTGAATTCAGCAGCCTCTGTATCGGCGGTACCGGTCATACCGGCAAGCTTATTATACATCCTAAAATAGTTCTGAAAGGTAACGGTAGCCAGGGTCTGGTTTTCGTTTTCGATCTTGACGTTTTCTTTGGCTTCAAGTGCCTGATGCAATCCTTCAGAGTAGCGACGTCCGGGCATGAGGCGGCCTGTAAATTCATCTACAATGATAACCTCCCCGTTTTTGACAATATAGTCGACATCGCGTTTGAAGAGAGTGTAGGCTTTCAGTGCCTGGTTGATATGATGCAGAAGTTCAATATATTTCGGGTCATACAAATTATCGACTTTGAGTATTTTTTCCGCTTTTGCGACCCCTTCTTCGGTCATAACCGCCGACCGGGCTTTTTCGTCCACGGTGTAGTCTTGTTCTGATACCAGACGGGGAATAACACCATTGACCAGATGATATAGTTCCGTCGATTTTTCAGCCGGACCGGAAATAATCAACGGGGTTCGGGCCTCGTCAATCAATATACTGTCCACCTCATCAACAATGGCAAAATTGAGTTCTCCCTGGACAATGGAGTCCTTGTCAAACTTCATATTGTCCCTCAAGTAGTCAAAACCGAACTCATTGTTCGTTCCGTAGGTAATATCTGAATGGTAGGCGGCTTTTCGCTCTTCATCATCTAAACCGTGTAGTATACATCCAACGGAAAGACCGAGAAAATTATAAATATGACCCATCCATTCTGTATCACGCCTCGCCAGGTAATCGTTCACCGTAATAACATGAACCCCCCTGCCGGTAAGTGCGTTCAGATAAGCGGGAAGAGTGGCTGCCAGAGTCTTACCTTCACCGGTCTTCATTTCAGCAATTTTCCCCTGGTGAAGAACAATTCCGCCGATGAGCTGTACATCAAAATGCCGCATCTTCAGGGTGCGGACCGATGCTTCTCTTACGGTTGCAAAAGCCTCCGGAAGAATATCATCAAGCGATTCACCATTTTTCAAGCGCTCTTTAAACAACGCTGTCTGTGTTTTCAGCGTCTCATCATTCATTGACTGGATTTGAGGCTCTATGGCATTGATCTTTTCTACAACAGGTTGTATCTTTTTTAACTCCCGTTCATTTTTGCTGCCAAATACTCTAGTTAAAAAATTTAAGAACATATGATCGATATTCCTCCTGAATAGTTAGTATCCATCCATAAACAGCATTTTTCGGCCCCCGACGGCATTCTCGCTCGTTTTCAATCCTCGAAACAGCACGCTATGCCTGTCGGAGATCCCGTGATGTTTTCGGGGCGGTTGAAAACTCGCTCGGGCCCTGCCGGAAAACAAAATCTGCCATTTCTGGATGGACACTGGTAGGCGATTATTCCGATTCAAAGTATACCACTAATCCATCGGTTTTGCAAAACCGGTTGTGGCAATCTTAATTTAACAATCATAAAATGAAATGAAAGGGAAGAAAAGTAAAAAAATCCAAGGATAGATTGTAAAGAATGTTGGTTGATTACCTTGAGTTTTATCTCAATCGATTGAGGCTTTAAAAGTTACGAGACATTTAATTCAGAATGTATTTTTTTGGATTAACCGGAATTCCGTTTAATAAAACCTCATAATGGAGATGGGGGCCTGTTCCGCGTCCTGAATTACCCATAAGGGCAATCGTATCACCTCTTTTTACCGCTTGTTTCCGTTTTGCTAATATCTCCTGTAAATGCCCGTAACGGGTAACCATTCCATGGCCGTGATCGATGACAATTACTTTGCCCAACAATCCTTTGGCTCCAACAAATGTGACAATGCCATCTCCGGTAGCTATAATCGGTGTGCCCTTGTGATTGGCGATGTCCAATCCTTTATGGAATTCTCGAAGACCTGTGAAAGGGGATTTCCGGTATCCAAACCCCGAAGATATCCACCCTTTTGTTGGACGGATCGCGGGGGTAGATGACAAAAGATTTCTTTGGTATTCAAGAGAGTTATAAAGGGATTCAAGCTCTTTTTGTTGATTGATTGATGCTAGGTTTAGCTGCCGGGTCTGCGAATGCATTTCGCGCATCAGACTGTAATGCTTTTCTTCTAAGGGAACTTGTGAATCGAGATCTTCAGGAATTGAACCGCCCACTCCAAAAAGGCTGTCATGATCGGCAGGTTCTTCAATGTTGGCAATAATTCGTATTTTCTTTTCAAAATTATTTAATTTAACCAGTGTTGACTTTAACGTATTGATCTCATCGGCAAAGTTTTGAATTTGCCGGCGCTGGGTGACGATCTCATCATTTTGTTTGACAATCTTGTTCTCGAATTCCTGTTTGTTGAATGTGGTCTTGATCGTATAATAATCATAAATAACATAGGCGGACAATATGACAAAAATAGTAAAACCGGCGCTGATAATGCCTAAAAGGCGTCTGGAAACGGTTAACTGCTTCACTGTAGAACCGGTATAACTTAAAATAAAAAACGAGATTCCCCTGTGCCCAATAAGCTTTTTACACTGATACAGCGTCTGTTTTACTCGATCGAAAAGCAATATTAATCGGTTCTGACTCACTATATGCTCATTTTATAAATTTTGAATGCTAAAAGTAATTTTAACCACCAAGAATCGGTGACGGTCAAAATGTCAAAAATTGTAATATCTTACTGTTTTTTTTTAAACTTATGTTAAAGAAATGGTTTTTGCAAATTTAAATTGGGTTATTAATCATAATAATTTATCATTAATAACATAGGCTTGTCAATAATTTCGGTAAGTTCTCAACAATTGACGTGTAATTGATGATATTGACCCGCCCACCGATGATCCAATGCAAAAACATCTTTTTTATTGTTTATTGTTTTCGCGATCTATTTCTAACAATATCTTTCGCCAGTTTTTGAAAAAACTTTAGTAAAGAATCAGAATCCAAATGAGAAACGGGATTCTGAAACAAATTATAACCTAAGTTGAGCAATTTTTTACGCAGAGATGTTTTCAGATTGTAATGTTTAAAGGTTCGCGAAAACCGTCCCGAAAAGACATCGGGATGGATATGTCGAGAATTTGACGCGGACCCTGATGCGAAAGAGATCGGTGTAAATCGAGTAAAAAATCGCTCAATTTGATTTTGGATAGCATTGACGCCGAAAACCCGTTGCCCTGAAAAATTCAGGCGTTAATTTCCCGGATTTTCGGCGTCATTCAGGCTGCTTCTAAGCACAATATATTATTAGGCAATCCCCAGTTTAAATTTGAGGGATTTAAGTGTGTTTTTCATAAGCATGGTGATGGTCATGGGCCCGACACCCCCAGGCACCGGTGTAATATAGCCTGCAATTTCCTTGGCCGCATCAAAATCAACATCTCCGCTTAAAATGGCAATCTTCTTCCCGGTTTTTTCACTGATTTTCTCACCGACCCTGTTGACACCCACGTCAATCACGCATGAACCCGGTTTGATCCACTCGGGTTTTACCAATCCTGGAACGCCAGCGGCCACAATCAGGATGTCCGCTCGCTTGCAATGCGCGGCCAGATCTTGTGTTCGGGTATGCACAATTGTCACTGTTGAATTGGCGCCCGGACCCTTTTGGAGCATCATATTGGCTATGGGTTTACCGACGATATTGGAACGGCCCACAACCACTACCTCGGCTCCGCTTGTCTCGACACCGGCTCGAACAATCATTTCCTGTATACCTGCCGGGGTGCAGGGGGGAAACTTGACTTCATCACCGCCGATCATCAGACGCCCCACATTAACCGGATGAAATCCGTCCACATCCTTGTCAGGATCAATTGCGTTCAATACTTTTTTGTCATCAATATGTTTTGGAAGAGGTAATTGAACAAGGATGCCATTAATGGCATCATCGTTGTTGTATTTATCAATCAGACCCAAAAGTGCCTCTTCGGAAAGGTCTTCGGACTGGCTATCCTGTATTTCATTGAATCCGACCCGGTGAGCCGTTTTAATTTTGAGCGTCACGTAAGAAATTGAAGCAGGATTTTCACCAACCAAAATGGTTACAAGGCCCGGAACAACCCCATGTTTTTCTTTAATTTCCGCAACTTCAGCTGTTATTTCTTCAAGAATCTGTTCCCGGATTTCAGTTCCTTTAATTAGTTTAGCTGCCATTTTTAATCTCCTTTCATAAATAGTTTTAGATTTTGTTATAAATTACTATTTACTATCCCGTTATTTTATATCAAAAATCTTTTAGACTAATAAAATCTCAATGTCAAGAAGACTCGTAATTTGATTTGGCGGATGGGTCCATAAACGTTCAGCAAAAACCATGAATAAAATAATATTTTTATTGTCTTCCTTTTGATTTTGTTATATCGGGACGTTGATAACTATGACAATGATCTAAAGTTTTGAAATTCAAGTATAACATTTATTCAGAAGGAGGTCTTATTTATGAAAAAATTTTTTCAATTTTTCCTGGAAGTAACCCTGTGCGTCGCGTTATTATCAACAGGTGCCTTGGCAGCCCAATCTGCACCCATCAAGCTGACATTCAGCATCTTCTTTCCGCCGACCCACGGTCAGACAAAAGCTGCAATGGACTGGGCCAAAGAAATTGAAACGCTCACCGACAATAAAGTTCAGATCACCGTTTTTCCCGGCGGAACTTTGACAAAAGCTCCCCAATGTTACAGTGGCGTGGTCGAGGGAATTTCAGATTTGGGATTCAGTCTGTTCGCCTATACCCGAGGACGGTTTCCGGTTATGGCCGCAGTTGATCTCCCCATGGGTTATCCGAATGGCAAAGTGGCCAGCAAGGTCGCTCAAGAATTTGCAAAGACCTTCAAACCTGAAGAGTTAAAGGATGTAAAAGTCCTTTATCTTCATGCACATGGACCGGGCCTTCTTCACACAAAAAAACCGGTGAGAAAACTTGAAGATCTCAAAGGCATGAAAATCAGAGCGACCGGTCTAAGCGCCAAGGTGGTTAAAGCTCTCGGCGGTGTTCCGGTGGCAATGCCCCAGGGCAGCACCTACGAATCTTTGAAAAAAGGGGTTGTCGAAGGAACATTTGGCCCCATCGAGGTTCTGAAAGGGTGGAAACAGGCCGAAGTTATTAAATACACTACCGAATGTTACAGCGTCGGTTACACGACCACCTTTTTCGTTGTAATGAATCTTGACAAGTGGAAGTCCCTTCCGCCTGATATACAGAAGGTCTTTGAAACGGTGAGTGAAAAATATGTAGATGTTCACGGAAAGGTATGGGACAGCACCGATAAAGAAGGCAGAAAATATACACAAAGCCTGGGCAATAAGATTATACCCCTGTCTGATAAAGAAAGTGCCAGATGGCGCAAGGCTGTCGAACCGGTTATTAACGATTATATCACCAATAATCCCAACGGGGACAAATACGTTAAAAAAATAAAAGAATTGATGTCCCAATAATTTAATGTTTTAATTTAACTTTTAAAATTTATTGCCTTGTTTTTACATTAAACATATTAAAATTATTTTATTTAAAGGGGTTGCCTTTCATCCAACAGGAGATTTTAAGGCAACCCCGAATTTTATGGCGCATAACCGATTGTAAAAATGGACCCCTTTGAGAAAATATCTCACGTTATGGCACGGAAACTATACTGGGTTGCAGGGGTTGCCATTGTTGTCATGATGCTTCTTACCTGTGCAGATGTGATCCTGCGCTATTTTCGGAAGCCCATCCCCGGCACCTACGAGTTGGTCTGTTTTTTAGGTGCTGCGGCAGTTGCATTCGCCATGGCCCATACGTCGGTGGAAAGAGGTCATGTGGCGGTAACCTTTGTGGTCAGCCTTTTCCCGCGAAGAATTCAGGGTTTGATTGAAAGCATCACCATATGCTTTGGGCTGTTCTTTTTTACATTAATTTCATGGCAGTCCGTAATTTATGCGAATGATCTTCGTCTTTCCGGCGAGGTCTCGTTGACCCTGGAACTCCCTTTTTATCCATTTATATACGGGATTAGTTTTTCGGCAGCAATCGTTTGCCTCATATTGCTGTCAGATCTGTTTAAAAATTTGTCGAAGATGTTTGGTAAATGAGTCTGACAACCACAGGAATTATAGGTATTATCATACTGGTTCTCCTTCTCTATTCTAAAATGCCTGTGGGCTTTGCTATGGGTTTTATAGGATTGATCGGGTTCAGTTACGTGGTGAACCTAAACGCAGGCTTTAATCTTTTGGCACGTGATGTCTGGGATGTTTTTTCTTCCTATAATTTAACCGTTATTCCCCTATTTATATTTATGGGGCAGATTGCCTTTCATGCCGGTATCAGCCGAAGGCTCTATGATTCTGCCTATGTATTATTCGGCCACCGCCGGGGGGGTCTTGCCATGACAACCGTCGGTGCTTGTGCCGGATTTTCGGCCATATGCGGCTCGACTAACGCCACGGCAGCCACCATGGCAACCGTTACGCTTCCTGAAATGAAACGGTACGGATATGATATGGGCCTGGCTACAGGTACCGTGGCTGCAGCAGGAAGCCTCGGTATTCTCGTACCCCCCAGCGTGATTTTCATTGTATATGGAATTATGACCGAGCAGTCCATCGGTAAACTTTTTGCTGCCGGAATTCTACCGGGTATTCTGCTCTGCTTTCTTTTCTTGATGACGATTCACATCAGGGTCATGAAAAATCCCTCACTCGCTCCTCCCGGCCCCAAGACCAGTTTCAGGGAAAAATTCAGATCCTTTACCGGTGTGGTTGAAACTTTGATACTGTTTTCACTGGTCATGGGAGGTATTTTTTTCGGCATTTTTACACCCACCGAAGCAGCGGCTATCGGCGCGTTCTTAACCATTCTGATCGCGGTGTTCAGAAAGCAACTCACATGGCATGCGTTTGTTCAATCCCTGGAAGATACCACCAAAATAAGCTGTATGATAATGGTCATCGTAACCGGTGCCGTAATATTCGGGCATTTTATGGCCATTACCCGGGTGCCTTATGAACTGGCCGAATGGGTGAGTTCTCTTCCCATCCCCCCCCATGCCGTTATGGGCGTGATCATTTTGGTCTATTTGTTCGGTGGATGTTTTATGGACGCTCTGGCCATGATTATGCTGACCATCCCCATATTTTACCCGGTGGTTCAGACCCTTGGGTTTGATCCCATCTGGTTTGGAGTGGTGATTGTATTGGTTACAGAGATGGGGGTAATCACCCCGCCTGTAGGGGTCAATGTTTATGTGGTCTATGGAGTTGCCAAAGATGTTCCTCTGGAAAATATTTTCAGGGGGGTTTTACCCATGCTTGCGGCCTTGCTTCTCTGCAATCTGATTCTTCTCATATTTCCTCAGATCGCTCTGTTTCTACCTCATCTGATGAACTGAAGCAAACATAGTTCACTTCTTCGCTCATACTGCTTTTAAACACTATCTGTAGCGTGGCTCTGGATGAAATTTTTCAATTGAGATCTCTGACTTGTGGTCAGTCCTATAAATTGTACGGCTTGTCGATTTGTTTTTATGGCATCGTCAAGGGAATAGACCGTTTCTGCCTGCAAAATGGGCATAAATAAAACCTTATCATCAAAATACAAAGAATTATCGGCTATTAAATTTAATCTAAGTGATTTTGTCAGCTGATTTTCTCCATCAACATAACTCAGCCCACCCATACTTATATCGATAATTGCCTTCCTTTTGTGAAGATGAGGTCCAAACACAACAAATGCACGGTCATCTACCTTGAATCGCCTATCTTTCCTTCGACTCAAATTAAACATTCTGGCAGTTATTTTTTTCAGGCTGTTTATTCTCATAGAGTACTAGTGAAAACGAGTAAAACGGATCAATGTTTTCAAGCCATAAAATGACATGTTTTGTAAAAATGGTTTCTTTTTGAGCCTTCAACATCTGTTCTCTGCATGATATATGCCATTTGGAAATAATTTTTGTAAATTCAACCTGGAAAATCACTAAGCAAAATCATATCAATAAGATATAACCTTTTTAATAAGGAACCAAAACTTGGAGGGTTTGATCGGGAACTGCGGGGAAATCGAGAGAAGAGGTTAACCGTCAAATTATTGACATGCATGATCAAAAACCAGACGCACCAGCGGAAAAAGACTTTTTTGAGATAGCTTCTAAGATCTCGGCCCTTACAGCGGAAAAGGAACCATCATAAGGCCGGCGGTTTCATCCAGTCCGAGCATAATGTTCATATTCTGAACCGCCTGTCCTGATGCACCCTTCACCAGGTTATCAATGGCGGAAATCAGGATAAGACGATTATTACGCTCATCCAGCTTAAAACCCAGATCGCAATAATTGGTTCCACGAACATGCAATACATCCGGCGGCCGGTTGTCAGGACATATTCGGATAAAAGGACAGCTGGAATAAAAAGAGGCCAAACAATTTTGAATCTCTTCTGAACGTATCTTCTTAACCGGGTTGGCATATATCGTCGTCAGTATGCCACGGGTCATGGGAACAAGATGTGGAACAAATGAAATTTTAACCGGGGATCCTGCTTCCCGGCTCAGCACTTCTTCCATCTCCGGATTATGTCTGTGCTCTGCAATCTTGTAAGCCCTGAACGACTCGTTGACTTCGCAAAAATGCGTGGCCAGCGACAGTCCTCGGCCGGCGCCGCTGACCCCTGATTTTGAATCTGCAATAATGGTGTCGATATCGATTAACTTTCTCTTCAATAACGGCACCAGGGGCAAAAGCACACCGGTGGGATAACAGCCCGGGGAACCGATCAGAACTGCATTTTTTATGGTGTCAAAATAGATTTCACAAAGTCCGTAAACCGATTTTTCAATTAAATCTCCGGCAGTATGGGGTTGGTAGAAAGACTCATATGTTGCCTGATCCTTGAATCTGAAATCAGCGGAAAGGTCAATGACCTTCTTTCCCCGCCCAATAAGTTCGGGCACAAACTTCATGGGAAGTTTGTGTGGAAGTGCCGTAAATACAACATCGGCCTTGTCACAAACCGTATCCACAGACAGTTCTTCGCAAATAAGGCCGGTAGCCCCTCTCATTGACGGATAGACCGTGTCAAACTTGACGCCGGCGTACTGGCGGGAAGTCAGGATGGTTAACTCAATATTTGGATGACCGCAGAGTATCCGCACAAGCTCGGCACCGGCGTATCCGGTTGCACCAATCACACCGACTCGTATCATAAAGCCCCCTTATAGTTACTTAACCCGGACAAACCGGAATCATATAATATTCTTTAATTTGTAATTTGCCTGCCCGCCGTTCTTTTGGCGGGGTGCTTGGAATTTGTGATTTTAGACACAAAACCCAAAAGCAAAGCCATCTATCTTTGACCTTGTCCAACGCACTAAATTTTTTAGGGCAAATCATCCGCCCAAATAGGCATTTTTGACTTCCGGATTGTCGAGAAGCGCTTCAGAACTTCCTTCCAGCACAAGATTTCCGCTCTCCAGAACATAGCCTCGTTGAGCAAATTGAAGCGCCATACGGGCATTCTGTTCGACGAGAAGAATGGTCGTTCCTTCCTGATTTAGTTCCTTAAGTGCATCGAACATGCTTAGCATCAACAAAGGGGCCAGTCCCATGGAGGGTTCGTCTAAGAGCATAATCTTCCTTCCGCTCATAAAGGCCCTGCCGATGGCAAGCATCTGCTGTTCACCGCCGCTCAAGGTTCCGGCTTTCTGTAATTTTCGCTCTTCAAGGCGCGGGAAAATCATGAAAATCCGGTTAAGGTCCTCTTCGATTTTATCTCTGTCACTTCTTGCAAAACAGGCTAACCTGAGATTCTCCATGATTGTCAGGTTGCCGAACAACCGTCTTCCCTCAGGTACATGGGAAATGCCAAGCTTGCTGACCACCTTGTCAGCGGGATATTGCAGCAAATCTTTCCCCATAAAGGTCATTTTGGTTCCGGCCTCAACCGGAACCAACCGGGAAATGGCTCGCAGGGTTGTGCTCTTCCCGGCCCCATTGGCGCCGATAATACAAACGATTTCCCCTTCGTTAATATTAAAGCCTATGTTGTGAAGGGCTCTAATTTTGTCATAGGAAACTCGCAGATTTTCCACGGATAACAGCATCAAACCAACGACTCCCTTCCCAGATATGCATCAATAACTTTGGGGTTATTCTGGATTTCTTCCGGCGTTCCCTCGGCGATAACATGCCCGAAATTCAAAGTCTGAATCATCTGACACAGATCCATAACCACTTTCAACCGGTGCTCGATCAGAAAAATGGCCATACCCAGCTCCTTATGAACGCGACGGATAATCTCCATCATCTGTATCAGTTCTTCCGGGTTCATACCGGCAGTGGGTTCATCCAGGAGCAATATCTTGGGTTCCATGGACAAGGCTCTCGCCATCTCCACTCTTCTCTGATCGCCGTAAGGCAAGTTGGTAACCACCTGATCCGAAAGATGATCGATGCCAACCATCTTAAGAAGGTTATGAGCCATCTCTTCTATATCTGCTTCTTGTTTTTGTCGTTTCATCGTACCGAAAAAAGCCCCGATCAATCCATAGCCCACCCTTGAATAACGGGCCAGTTTCACATGTTCAACCACGGTCATATGCCGCCACAACTGAAGATTCTGAAAGGTCCTGCCAATTCCAAAAGCGGCGATCCTGTGGGGTTGAAGCCCTGTTATTTTTTTGCCGTCCAGGATGATATCACCTTCGGTAGGTTTGTATATACCGGTAATGAGATTAAAGATCGTTGTTTTGCCTGCTCCGTTTGGCCCGATCAGACCTCTGATCTGGCCTGCTTCGATTTCCAGATTATAACTGTTGACCGCACGCAAACCGCCAAACTCGTGACTCATTTTTTCAACTTGAAGCAAAGGCATTGCCACAATCCTTTTTTAAACCTCTTCTTTCTAAGCCAGCCAAGACACGAAGATGTAATTATAAAAAATGTTTTTTTGTGGCTTTGTGGTAATTTTTTCCGGACTGTCCGCCTCACTCGGTTCGAAAAAAGGCAGGGCGTGTCCGGGTTAGGGTTTACTGTTTCGGTTTCACGAGATTCCTGACATTCAACTCTTTAAATGCTACAAGTCCTGTTGGGCGATAAATCATCACCAAAATAAGCAAAAGGGGAATAATAATCCACTTAAAAATTTCCAGGGGCCGCAACGCTTCTCCCAGAAGACTTAGACTCACGGCGCCGACAATCGATCCGTAAACAGAGTTCAGCCCTCCAAAGTACACCATTGCCAAGACTTCAGCTAGTTTTTGAAGCCCGAAAGTTGCGGGATTAACGTATCTGAGCACATGAGCAAAAAGTCCGCCGGCCACGCCAGCCCAGAAAGCGGCGAATAGAAAGGCGATGATTTTTGTGCGCCGGGTGTTTACGGTCATTGCATTTGCAGCCATCTCATCGTCACGTACCGCATTCAGGGCCTTTCCCAAAATTGATCGCACAAAATTATTTGTCATCCATATACAGGCGATGGTCCAAAAAAAAACGATGGGTAGGTTGGCATAATCCGGCTGACTGCTTAACCCACGAGGACCTCCAACAACTTCCAGGTTTTCGATCATACTTTTAATGATAAACATAAATGCCAGGGAAATGATGGCCAGATAGTCCCCTCGTGTCCTGAAAGAAGGAATAGCGATGGCCAGGGCTCCAAGTGCAGCCACCATACCTCCTGTTACTAATGCAACAGGGAATATAAACGGTCCAAACGCCGGAGCAAGTAGAGCGGGCCCAAAGAGTCTATCATTAACGAAAAGAACGACGGTAACTACCGAAGCCGCATAGGCGCCCAGGGCCATGAATCCGGGGTGCGAACAGGAGAACTCTCCCATGTAACCGTTAACGACGTTCAAGCTCAGGGTAACCATAATGGCAATCAAGGTCAGCTTAAGCGTAAGAAGACGGTAGGCACTGATTTCGGACCACATATGCAATGCGGCATAAAATAGACCAAGATGTATTACAACACTGAACCATATTGGAAAATCGAGAAGCCTGGCTGCCAGTTTGTTTGCCGGCCAAGAGCTTATCCGTGCAACGGCGCTTACGGGTATTATATATATCAGCAGCACGTAAAGGGTTGCACCGGGCATCAGAATGGGGTTTTTAAGTATTATAACAAAACCAAAAAGAGCTGGTATTTTAGAAAGACCTAACACATCGACCAGCGAATCACCCAAAAGGTGTTCAAGCATCACAGCAATCAGAATGCCAATAAGCCATCCGAGTAGGGGGACCCGAAAAAATGAATCCCATATTCTTCGACTCAACATCCTCATGAATCCAGATAATTTGCCGTTTTCTTCACTCATGTCGTTATTTTATGTCTCGGAAATTCTATCCCGCTCTTGGCGAGATTGTAATCAGCAACACATTTAGCCGCCTGTTCTTTCACCCTCTAGTTTAACTAAGGTTAAAGTCTTAAACGTGCGCTGTAAGGTTCGCCGAAAAATCCGTGTGGTCTGAAAGTCAATATAAGCAAAATGATTGAATATGCGATAAAATCGCGTAGCGTCGAAGGAAATATCATCGCTACGAATATCTCTATAAAGCCCAGCAGAAAGCCCGCAAGCGTAGCCCCCAGAATAGAACCCCTTCCCCCAAGAATCGCTGCTACGAAAGCCTTCCAGCCGAATACAATACCCATGTAAGGATCCAAAACGGGATAAGCAATACCAAAGAGTATACCGGCAGCGGCAGCCAGAGCCGAACCGATAGCAAAAGTCATGGCAGCAATGGTGTTAATCGGCACGCCCATTAACGGCACCACAACATAGTCAAAGGCCATGGCCCGCATGGCCATCCCATACTTGCTCCTGCGTACAAACTGGTGCAAGGCAAGCATAAGCATCAAGGAAACCCCAACGATCATGATTTTCTTGTTGGTAACATAAACCCCGCCAATGTTATAAGTCGCAGATTCGATTAATGACGGAAATCTTACCCTTCTTGCACCAAGAAGAGCCAGGTTCCCCGTCTCCAGTATAATACCGATCATCAAACCGGTTATTGCCGCCGAAGCTCGTGGTGCTTCCCGCAAGGGCCGATAGCCAAGTCTTTCTACCAGTATGCCAACAAAGGATGTCAAGAACATGGAGATAATAATAGTCAAAACCAAGATCAACCAGTTAGGGAGAACAATAGCACCCAATGAAGCCAGCGCTGCTATTCCGGTTGCAACACCAAAACCGATATAAGCTCCGACCATGAAAATATCGCCGTGAGCAAAGTTAAAAAGCATCAGGATACCGTAGACCATGGAGTACCCCAGCGCTATCAATGCGTAAAAGCTGCCCCATTGCAATGCGTTTATCAGGTTTTGAAAGAAAAATACCATTTAATTCGATCCCAAGTCACTCAAAAAGGCGGGCGCAGAGCTAAAAGCCCTGGCCCGCCTTATTTGTACGGTTTCTCATTTTAAATGAACTAACGTTTTAGCGGACTGCAACCGTTTGGATATAATACAATGCATCCAATCCTTTATTCTTACGGACAAACGGATTTATAAAATTCGTACTCGCCTTTTTCGCTGATCCTAACGATAACGGCACATTTAATGGGATCGCCGTCCTCTGTAAAGGTCATCTTACCCGTGATACCGTCAAATTCCTTAATGTTGGCCAGTGCATCGCGGATACCCTTACGGTCTTTCTCTACATTCCCGGTAATTTTGCCGTAAGATTGAATGGCTTTTTGAACGATTTGCAGGGCATCCCATGTCAAGGCGCCCACATCGTCTGGCACGTAACCATACTTTTTATTGTATCGATCAATAAAGGCCTTGGTTGCGCCCTTAGCCCCGGCAGCGGCGTAGTGTGTACTGAAGAAGAGCCCGTAACAGTCTTTACCGCAAAGCTCTACCGTCTCTGCAGAACCCCAGCTGTCGCTACCCGTAATAGGTTTGTTCCATCCTAATTCATGGGCCTGTTGCACGATTAAGGCCACCTCGTTATAGTACTGGGGGGTAAATAAAACCTCGGCACCTGATTTGATGATTTTCGTCAACTGAGAGCTGAAGTCCACGTCTTTGGTGGTAAAGCTTTCAAAGGCCACCACGGAACCGGCGCCGTTTGCTTTTTCCCAGGCCTTTTTAAAAAACTCGGCAAGTCCCTTGGGGTAGTCACTGGCGACATCATACAAAACAGCGGCTTTGGTAAATCCAAACTCCTCTTTAATAAAATTGGCCGCCACCGGCCCCTGGAAGGGGTCAAGGAAGCAACCCCGAAAGACAAACGGGCGGTTTTTGGTGGTATCTGGATTTGTGGACCATGGACTAATCATAGGCGTTTTATAGTTGTTAGCCACCTCACCGGCAGGTATGGCCTGGCTTGATGCCTGAGGCCCGACAATGACCATCACTTCGTCCTGGGTAATCATTTTGGTATTGACCTTTACTGCCGATTCCGCTTTGGATTCATTGTCTTCAATGACAAGTTCTACCGGGTACTTCTTTCCCCCGACCTCAAGGCCGCCTGCAGATTTAATGTCTTCAAGCCACATCTGTGCCGCATACTTTGTTCCTTCACCCACCTTGGGTATATCTCCGGTCAGGGGAGCATTGATGCCAACCTTGATTATCTTTGTCTTACTCCATACACATGGAGATAAGATTAAGCCGATCACCAAACATGAAACCAACAACAACAAAACCTTCCGCATGGTTACCTCCTTGTTCTAATCTCATTAACATTTTGAATTAAATAGAAATAACGAGTCTCGATTCGCCTATTTTATTCAGCTTAGTAGCACATAGGAGTAGCTTTTTCAATAAAACAATATTTCTTTGACGGATCAAAATATTCTTCGCGGATTTTCCTATTCAAAACACCTGCTTTATTTTGCATTGGATATTTCTACTTTCAAATATAAAGGAAATTCTTTCTCCCCTTTGACCAGCGTATAATTTGAATTGAATCGTTCATCTGGAAATTCATCAATTATTTTATAAGCAATTTTATGCCCTTTCGTAAATATACTCGGTTCTACGAATTCATATCCCATATGTGACAGCCAGCCTTCGGGGGCAAATTCCTTTCCCTTTTTCAAAAATGCTTTGAATGACATCAAATCTCTTGAGGGGTCTTTTCTAGGGCCCTTAATCACATATCCCTGATCAAGCAATTCTTCCAGATACTCAAGGTCATTTATAGGCCCAACAGACTTGCTGTCATTCATTGATTCACCTCTATCGGTTCTGTAACATGACAATATCTGACGTATCTTTTCATTCCTCGGTTTCTTTACAGCAGTTCATGAAGTTTCTGAAGCACGTCATTATACTCGTCGCCACGAAAACAAAACTGCAACTTGCCAAACCGTTCCCGAAGTTTCTTGACCTTATCACTGACATCGCTATTTTTCTTCACCACGTCATGGACCAACACGGCCAAGTCATGGAAATCTTCTTCTTGCATGCCGAATCGAGTCATCTCGGATACACCCGTTCGAAGAGCGCCCGAGGCGGTAAACCCTTCTTCATCGGTATTGGCCTGGAAATTACAAATGATGTTGTTGGCTTCCAGCCGACTGGCGATTTCCGGACCACGGCTGTAACCCACATCTATCAAAACCTGGTGGGTTTCGGTGAAATCAATACTCGGATCACCGATCACATCGAGTCCACAGTCTTTCAACCCCCGAGCAAATGCCTTGGCATTGGCCACAACTCTGGACTGATATTCGTCCTTGAAATGATTCATTTCGTAAGCGGCCATAAGCAGCCCCAGCAATGTGCCGGGATGATGGCTGGAAACCGACCCGGGGAAGGTCCGCCGCAACAGAGCCTCCCAAAGCTCATAGCGCTCTTCGTCTTCCTGATAGCGGCTGCCCACAACACCGCGCTGTGTGCCAAAGTACGTTTTGTGCGTCGATCCGGTAACAATATCAGCACCTTCGACAAACGGCTCCTGAAAATGAGGGCCGATGAGTCCCAGCACGTGGGCCATATCGTACATTACCACCG
Organism: Deltaproteobacteria bacterium; assembly: GCA_019308685.1. Classification (GTDB taxonomy): domain Bacteria; phylum Desulfobacterota; class Desulfobacteria; order Desulfobacterales; family UBA11574; genus S5133MH16. Next base: position 8,618 of record JAFDHQ010000002.1, on the reverse strand, counting down.
CGTCGATCCCCTGGGCATCCAGGAACTGTCGAATCTCCGCCACCGGCTCCTTGTGAATGACCATGCTTTTGCCAAAAATGATCAACTCCGGCCGATATTCATCAATCAATTTCAACGTGGTCGGAACATCGATCTTATGACGGTTATCGGGCAGTACCGGAAAATTAACCACTGCCGGACGTTCCGTGCGCGGGTCCCGTGCAACGTAGTCTTTCAGCGCGCCCATGGGCTGGGCGCTGAGATGTCCACCCTTGCCGATGTGGTTGTTCATCACCCGGCGCATCCGGCGCGGCTCGATCTTACGATCCGAGCGATTGATGTAGTCGACCATGGCGCTAAAAACAGCGGTATTGGCCATTTGACCGCTGACAAGACGCGTTTCTACGTTATTACACCCCATGAATTTTCGCATTTCCTCATCCAGCATTTGTTCGACTTCGGAGATAAATTCGGTGCCCTGATAGTAAAATATATCGGCGTCGTAAAATGCCTTCACCTTCTTGTGTTCGGCGTATCGGAAGGCAGGGTCCATCACTGACAACAGCCGGGCCATGGGGGAAATTGTCATCTCCGAAGGGATGAGGTTGATACACTCTCGCTGCCGCCATTGCGTGTTCTCCATGCTCTTTTCAAGCAGTCTGAGAACCTTGATCGGTGCCTCGTCTGTGGGAAGTTCCTCATCCGGCAGTTGTTGATCGAAGATAATCGGGCGTGAGTATGGCGGGGCCTCGGAACGTAGATGAAACGGCACCACAACAGCATCCACCGACTTGCCGCGAATTTCAATGGCGAGTCTCTCGTCCTCAACAATGTCACTGTCGATGTATCCCAGGCAGATTGAACGCAACTGATGTTGTTCGGTCTGTGCCGAACCCAGACCTTCTCCCTGGACAGCCCACATGGGAATCATGGTGCCGCTGGTAACATAACCCACATGTTTATCGCCTTTAAACACCTTTGCCCCTTCACGGGCCACGCCTCGACCCGCAACGGCAATGGGCTTGCTCACCCGGGGCAAATCCTGGATGATTGAATAATCGCGGGAGATGATTTTTTTAAATGCCTCGTGCTGCCTGGCCAGTGCCTCACGGCCAAGGAATTCACCTTTCAGCGGCGAAAAACTTACAGCGAATTTTGACAGGGGACAGGCAAATACAGGAATTTCCTTACCTTCGGGGTCTTGGCCCAGCTCATGGCCATACAGTGGCAAGGCAGCTTCCAGCCGGAGGGTATCCCTTGCACCAAGACCAATGGGGGTTGCTCCTTTTTCCACGATACGGTCCCACAGCATGGGACCGTCCTCTCCATCGGCAAAGAGTTCAAAACAGACCGGTTCACCCGTATAACCGGTGCGGGCAACCTTGACCGCGACACCGGAGATGGTCACAATGCTTACGGCATTTCGCGTTGGCTCCGGGAGCAGACCGGACTGGATAATTTCTTCGAGAATCTCGCGCGATTTGGGCCCTTGCAGCGATAGCATGGCAATCTCTTTGGTGCGGTCGGTCAGTTCTACATGATCGAAATCTTTTAAAAGCGCCTGGAAGTGATTCCAGTCCTTTTCCCGGTTAACACCATTGACTACCAGCAGATACTCGTCTTCGACAAAGCGATAGAGATACGCATCATCCACAGCCCCGCCGGTGTTGTTGGGAATAAAGGTATACTGAGCACCTATCTCTCTGATATCGAGTGCTTCAGCATTGTTGCTCAAAACGTGTTGCAGAAACTTCAACGCCCCGGAACCTCGAATAATGAATCGTCCCATGTGGGAAACGTCAAAAAGTCCTGCATGTTTACGGGTGGCCAGGTGTTCTTTAACGATGCCGGTGGGGTAAAACATGGGCATCTCCCAGCCAAAAAATTCCACCATCTTAGCGCCCAATTCCACGTGCCGGTCATAGAATACGGTTTTTAAAAGGTCGGTCATTAATCATCTCCTTTCATTAGAAAAAAAGAACCCTGAAGTATAACCACAAAATTTTTTTTTAATATCAGGGTTCAAACGTTTCGTCAACTAAAGGCTGAAGCTCTGATAGAGTAAACGCATTCGATTTCGGTGCAGTGGAACGACGGCGTGTTTCTCTTGGAAACCGAGTGACTGTTTGAAGGGCGTTAGCAAGCGTTAGCCCGAGCCGAATGAAATGATGACTTAAAAAATCAATGGGATCATTTAGCGACGAATTTTCTTAATAATTTTGGCACGGCTCGGGCTTACGGGTGCTTAAGCCCAAGTTTCAGTCGGTTGGAAAGAGATATACGCCGTCGTGGAGCGTTCTCCCTCTATTACCATTCAAATGCGTTTGCCCTGGAACCTTGGAATCCTGAACCTCGTACCTCCGAACCTTGATTTGGATAAATCGCAATCGGGTATTTACAATTATTCGTATTATGTGATAATCATCTAAATTCCTAAGTCGATTAAAAATTCAGTACAGAAAAAGGAGTAAAATTCATGAAAGAAATCAGTGAAATACATTTACCGGATGACGTTCGCTATGCAGAAGATCATGAATGGGCCAGGCTTGAGGGGAACAAAATCCGAGTCGGCCTCGATGACTATGCCCAAGATCAGCTCGGAGACATTGTTTTTGTGGAGCTACCCCAGGTAGGCGATACTTTTAAACAGGGAGAAGAATTTGCAACCGTGGAATCCGTCAAGGCGGTTTGCGAATGCTACCTGCCGGTCAGCGGAAAAATTATTGCTGTAAACACGGCGCTTGAAGAATCGCCTGAATTGGTAAACAATAGTCCCTACGGCGATGGCTGGTTTGTTGTGGTCAATCCCGGCAATCTATCAGAAATGGAAAATCTGATGACCCATGTGGCCTGTATGGAAAAGCTAAAAGGAGCAGAGTAAATGATTTACTTGCCTCATACCGATGAAGATATTTCTTCAATGCTTCAGGTTTTGGGGATTGACAACCTTGACGATCTTTTCTCAACACTACCTGAGGATTGCCGTTTCAACGGCGATTTAAATTTACCGGAGGCCTTGAGTGAATGGGAGCTAAACGATCACATGTCCACGCTTTCTCGCAATATGGCAGTTTCTCCGGAATACAAAGTGTTCTTGGGAGCGGGCAGTTATGACCATTTTATCCCTGCGTCGGTATCTTACCTGCTAAGTCGTTCCGAGTTTGTAACATCATATACCCCTTACCAGCCGGAAATGAGCCAGGGAACTCTCCAGGCGATTTATGAATATCAAACACTGGCCGCTCGGCTTCTGGGTATGGAAGTCGCAACCGCATCCCATTATGATGGCGCCACGGCCCTGGCCGAGGCACTTCTTATGGCGGTTCGTATCACCAAACGAAATAAAGTCGTCGTTTCAAGTCTCATCCACCCCTTATATCGTCGCGTGGTTCAAACCTATTTTGAGCCCACGGGCTATGAGGTTGAGGAACTTCCTTATTTAAACACCGGTGTTACCGATGCGACCGGTCTTGATGAAATGAATGATCTTGCAGCCGTTGCCATTCAGTCACCCAATTTTTTCGGATGTATTGAAAATCTCCGAGTCCTTGGACAGAAGACCCATAATAAAGAGGCCCTTTTTGTCACTTCTTTCACGGAAGCTTTGGCGTATGGTCTTTTAAAAAACCCCGGGAGTCAAGGCGCAGACATCGTCGGCGGGGAAGGACAGAGCCTGGGCATTCCTCGTTCCTTTGGCGGACCCGCCCTGGGAATACTCGCAAGCGGCAAAAAGCACATGCGCAGCTTGCCGGGTCGGTTGGTCGGTAAAACCAAAGACCTGGATGGAAAAACAGGCTTTGTGCTGACCCTTGCGACCCGGGAGCAGCACATTCGTCGGGAAAAAGCAACGTCCAATATTTGCACCAACAACAGCCTCTGTGCTCTGGCGGCCGCCATGTATTTGGCTTCTGTGGGGGGTACCGGTATACGGAAACTGGCCCGACTCAACTATGACAAGGCCGAATATCTCAAAAAAAAACTGAAAAAGGCGGGAGTCACCATCACCTTTGACACCCCTACCTTCAATGAATTTGTCGTTGAATTCCCTTCCGGCTTTGAAACCACCTACAAGCATCTTTTAGAAAAAAAAATAATAGCAGGCCTTTGTCTGGCCCCATACTATCCTGAACTTGCCAATCATTATCTTTTGTGCGTTACGGAAACCAAATCAAAAAACGACATGGACGCCCTGGTCAGAGAGGTTAAATCATGAAGGAAGCCTTAGGCACTACCGGTCTGTTACTTAATGAGCCGCTCCTTTGGGAAAAAGGGAAAAAGGGAAGATGCGGATTCTCTCTTCCTCGTCGCGACGTTGAACCCGCCTTCCTTGATCAAGAACTCATCGGTGAAGGTCCAGACTTTCCGGATTTGAGCGAGGTGGACGTGGTACGCCACTATACCAGACTGGCCCAGTGGAATTTCGGTGTAGATACCGGCATGTACCCGCTGGGTTCATGCACCATGAAGTACAGTCCCAAGACCAATGAAAAACAGGCAAGCCTTCCAGGATTTACCGGGGCGCATCCCCTCCTTCCTTCCGGTCTGTCCCAGGGGTCGCTCAAGATGATGTTTGAATTTGAGCAATATCTTAACGAAATCACCGGTATGCACGCGACAACCCTTCAACCCGCGGCAGGAGCACATGGAGAACTTACCGGAATGCTCATTATAAACGCCTTTCACAAAAAACAGGGATACCAGCGTTCAAAGATCATTATCCCGGATACCGCCCACGGCACAAATCCTGCCAGCGTATCCCTGTGTGGCTTTCGTCCGGTATCCGTAACCTCGAATGAACAGGGAATCCTTTCTGTGGAGTCCATCGCCGAAATCATGGACCCGGACACTGCCGGCATCATGGTCACCAATCCCAACACGCTGGGTCTTTTTGAAGAAAATATCCAAAAGATCGCCGAAATTGTCCATGGCAAAGGCGGGCTGGTCTATTGTGACGGTGCAAATATGAATGCGGTCATGGGTATGGTTAAAATGGGAGACATTGGCATAGACGTAATGCAATTGAACCTCCATAAGACGTTTTCAACTCCCCATGGGGGTGGAGGGCCCGGTTCGGGTCCCGTGAGTGTTGCGAAGCATCTGGAACCCTTTCTTCCTGTTCCTCGCGTGATCGAGGAAAACGGTGCCTATATCTTGGCTGAAGATTATCCGGACTCCATCGGCAAAATTTCGGCCTTCCATGGCGCTTTGGGTGTTGTCATAAAAGCCTACAGTTATATTCGCAGAATGGGACCGGAAAATCTGAAAAAGGCCAGCCAGCTTGCTGTGTTGAATGCCAATTATATTAAGGAAATGCTAAAAGGAACATTGCATCTCCCCTACGATAGACCGTGCATGCATGAATGTGTTTTTTCCGATAAACATCAAGCGGCTCAAAAAATAGCCACTCTGGATATGGCCAAGCGATTGATGGATTACGGGTTTCATCCGCCCACGGTCTATTTCCCGCTGGTCGTACCCGGTGCCATCATGGTTGAACCCACGGAAACGGAGTCTAAAGAGGATATCGATCAATTTGTCGAAACCTTCAAGGCTATTGCGAATGAGGCTTGCGAATGAGGCTAAGGAAAATCCGGACCTGCTGCATCATGCGCCAAAAAGCTGCAAAGTAAAAAGACTGGATGAGGTAACCGCCGCTCGAAAGCCCTGTCTGGCAGGATGAAAATCGAGTATCCGTTAGCCCTTTTAACATAACATTAAAATCCTTGTATCCGTTCACAGAGTAATTGAGTTAGTGGAAATTCCAAATAACAAATTACAAAAAACAAATAAATAACAATGACCAAAATTCAAAATTTCAAACTTTATAATCGTCAAGAAAGGGAAACGAATTGAAAAAGATACTTTCATCAATACTGGAAAAATCGGAATCGTTAAGGTCATTGGTATTTGGAATTTGTGATTTGATTGGGATTTGATGCTTGAGATTTGGAATTTATTTGGAATTTGTGATTTGGAATTTGTGATTTAATTGATTTTTGGCGCTTGGAATTTGGGATTCTTTACTTAACATGCCATATTTCGGTAGTTCTATCTACTATGAAACGCAAGGATTTGAATCATCAAAGCCGGTGGTTGCTTTTCTGAACGGAACCCTGCAGAACACCGTATATTGGAAAACACATGGCATGGCTCTTAAGGACCGCTTCCGGGTCCTAATGTACGATGCCAGAGCCCAGGGAAAAAGCGATTTGGGGAAAGGGGAATTGTCGCTGGAGGGCCACACCGAGGATTTTTCCGAATTACTCAAACATTTAAGGGTTGAAAAGACACATCTTATCGGGCTCAGCCATGGGGCGAAAGTCGCATTCGCCTGTGCCGTCTATCTACCGGAATGTGTTGACCGGCTCGTCTTATGCAGTGTTGGTGCAAGGCAGACCTGTCGCGCCAGGCTGATTTTGAAGTCATGGTTGGAAATACTAAGGCGTTCTGATCTTGAAACTCTGGCATGGGTTTCGCTTCCCGTTGCTTTCGGGGAAAATTTTTTACATCAAAACCAAAAAATCCTGGGCAATATCGTAAAAGCCATGGTCCGGCGAAACAAAAAACAATCTCTCATCGCCCATCTTGAGGCAATGACGGCTTACCCTTCATTGTCCCAAATCGCACAAAATGTCCATGGCCCCATCCTGGTTCTTTCAGGCTCCGATGATCTGCTCGTAAAGAAATCAGATGCCGGGCAACTGGCGATGATTTGTAATGGGCGGCACGATCACTTCACGGGAATTGGTCATTCTATTCCAGCTGAAGCCCCGGAGTTATTTAATAAAACGATATTGCAGTTTTTGGATAGAACATAACATGTTAATTTATCAAAACCGAATGCAGAACGCTCAAGACACGGCCTCAGATCGAAAATGGATCTGTATCGAGCTCCCCGCCACGGAATACAGGGAGGCATGGCATCTTCAGAGTCATCTTGTGGCTGCAAAAAAGCAGAAAACGATCAACAAAAACGTCGTGTTATTATTGGAACACCCTCCTGTTTTCACTCTGGGTCGCCGGGGTGGGTTGAACAACTTGTCAGTGTCCGAAACTTTTCTTGAAAAAGCACTCATTCCGGTAATACAAGTGGAACGGGGGGGGGATATTACGTTTCACGGACCCGGTCAACTGATCATGTATCCCATTATTGATCTGCAAGTGACTCAGATGGGAGTCGTCAACTATGTTGAAAATCTCGAAGAAGTTATGATTCGGACGGCTGCAGACTGGGGAATCACAGCGAAACGGAATCCCATTAACAGAGGCGTGTGGGTCGGCAACCAAAAACTGGGAAGCATCGGAATCGCTATTCGGCATGGTATTTGTTTCCACGGCATGGCATTTAACGTCAATATCTCATTGAAACCTTTTGAGTGGATAACGCCCTGCGGTCTTCAGGATACGGGAATTACCTCTATGGCGCGTGAGCTTTCGCGCAAAGTATCCATGAAGCGGGTACGCGAAAGGGTAAAGCACCATCTGAAAGCGGTTTTCGGAGTTTCACTGATGATGACGCAACTTGAAAAATTGAAGATAGATGAATCATAATCAGAAACATAAACGGCGGATTGCAAAACCCCCCTGGCTAAAACGGCGGCTTCCCACAGGACCCACCTATGAAGAAGTAAGGACTCTGCTGAGTAAAAGCCGGCTTCACACCGTTTGCCAGGAAGCCCGATGCCCCAACCTCTGGGAATGCTTTTCCCGCCAGACGGCAACCTTTCTGATATTGGGGCCCTGCTGCACGAGGAACTGCCGTTTCTGCAACGTCACCCACGGACGTCCGTCAGGACCACCCGATTCCGGAGAACCGAGCAGGGTGGCCCAAGCCGTAAAAAACCTGGGATTAAGCTATGTGGTCATCACGTCCGTCACCCGGGACGATCTTCCTGACGGCGGGGCCGGTCTTTTTGCAAAAACCATTAAAAAAATCCGCGCGAAGATGCCGGGTACACTTGTGGAAGTTTTGATTCCAGATTTCCAAGGGAATGAAGATGCCCTTCGGACGGTTCTGGAGGCCCGCCCTCATGCTTTGAACCATAATCTCGAAACGGTTTCACGTCTTTACCCTCTGGTTCGGCCAAAGGCCGACTATCGTCGCTCGCTGGAACTACTCAGTCGGGTTAAGCAATCCGACTCATTCATTCCCACTAAATCAGGCCTCATGCTCGGACTCGGAGAGTCTGCCGAGGAAGTCGAAAACACACTACAGGACCTTCTTGACGTGAAATGCAGCATCCTGACACTTGGTCAATATCTTCAGCCCACAAGTGAGCACCTGAACGTTGAACGCTTTATTTCTCCCGAAGAATTTGATGACTGGAAAAAGGCCGCTCTGATGACTGGAAAAAGGCCGCTCTTAAAATGGGGTTTTCCCAAGTTGCCAGTGGGCCGCTGGTGCGCAGTTCTTATCGTGCCAAAGATCTCTACCGGAGTCTAAAAAATACCGACGGCTGATTTATTTGGGATTTGATGCTTGAGATTCGGGAATTTCAAAAAATCCGTGAACGGTTGGATTCCAAAATATCCTATGGCTTTAAATCGGCAATCATTTCTTTTATGATTGATATGACATTCCGTCCCCTTTCACGGGCGATTCGATGGGCATCTTCAACGATTCTGGAAGCATGTCTTTC
>JAFDHQ010000077.1 GCA_019308685.1 Deltaproteobacteria bacterium | reverse complement strand
CGAGTATCATACAGGGTTTAAGATACCCGTATACCAAGCTGGATGCGGATGGAAATACGACCGTTGAGCTAGAAGACATTGCTCTTGAGTTGGAAGTTACGCCACATGTTACCCCTGATGACCGCATTACGATGGAAATTTCAGTAAAAAATAATGAAGTCGGTGCGGTTATTAATAATGAGTTGTCATTTACCACCAAGGAGGCCAATACCGAACTTCTGGTCAATGACGGGGATACGGTGATCATCGGCGGTATTCGCAAAACAAGAACAGACAGAGATGAAAGCGGGATCCCGGGACTGATGAAAATACCGGTTCTCGGATGGCTCTTTAAAACAAATTCTAAAGAAGACCAGCTGGACGAGCTGCTGATTTTTATTACTCCCAGGATCGTCCAGCTTGAACAACGCAATATGAAAACCCAGATGTAAAATTTTTCACTTCCGAAATCTCATTATTTTTCGAGCTTCTCTTTCCGCTTCCCGGGAAAGGGCACTGTCCGGAGAAAATTCAGCCACTTTTTCATAGGCCTCAAGAGCCTTTTCATATTCACCCGATAAAGTGTAGGCTTGGGCCAGATCGAAATATAATTGACCCCAACGCGGATAATCTTGAACCGCTTTTTCAAGTGTGGTGACCGCTTCTGAACTCCTGCCCATTGCAGTATACGTCTTGCCGAGGCCGACCCGCGCTTTGATAAACTCGGGTTTAATTTCAAGAGCTTTAAGGTAGAATTTTTCAGCAAGCTTATACTCTTTCTTGTTGTAGTAGGCCCATCCCAGATTAGAAAAGGCAAAATGAGGCGTTGCATACAGAAGGTTTTCGCTAACCTCCTTGAAATATCTGATGGCCGTATCCCATTCTTTCTTGTTCAGATAGGCGGTGCCTAGGTTATTTATGGCAGGAGCGTAATCGGGTTTAATTTCAATGGCCTTTTGGAAATGTTTGACGGCAAGATCCATTTTTTCCATGGCCATGTAAGTAAGGCCCAGATCATTTTGAAGAAAAGGATCGCTCGGATAAAGTTTTTCTGATTTAAGAAATTCTCCTAACGCGGCAGGATAATTTCCCTGCCGGTAATATGCTTCGCCGAAACTCCTTGAAGCTTTGGCCTGTTTCTTTTCCATTTCCAAATTTGCCGCACACGAAATAACGCCGAATATCAAAATTAAAACTACCGGTCGGATAAATCCATATTTTTTCATTTTTTTAACCTTAATGAACATTTTTCAAAGGTCTCATGATATGTTGAGTGTTTTTTTCTTAAGGTTCACCAACCTGCGCAACAGCCAGACATTTTATATTTTATCACCGGTTGGCTCAACCACTTTTTGAGAAGTACCATTGTTTTTATACGGTTCGATGAGACGGATCTTAACCCCTTGATTTGTTAAAAAGTGAATTATCGCACGATGCGGGGTAGCCAAAGAAAGAAGAATTCTTGGTTTTCCTGCACCGGTAACCAGAAAACCGGGTATCGTCAAAACGGTATTGTAGATAGCAGGTCTTTTGGCTGCAAGGAAAGTTGGATTATGGGTATAAGAAACGTCCATGGCGTCAAGGATCTTTTGTATGATCACAGGATAATTATCATCACTTTTTATCTGGATGACGGTAAAGCCGGTTTTTTCAATGGCAGAAACCGCATCGCCGTAAAGATCTCCAAAATCTATAAGAAATGGGTTTCCGTCACTTCCGAGGAAAAGATTCGAAACTGTCTTGACTTGAACTCCGGAATACGGAAATGAAATACTGACATTGGGGGAGTACGTGAATCCAATGGCCGTAATCAAATCTTTTACAAAGGTTTTTTGATCTGAAGAATCGATAGTGCTTGCAATTTCGGCCGATTTATCAAAAACCGGCTCATTAGATTTCTGTTCGGCAGTATTATTACCCATAACAATTTCTTTTAAAACGATATTATTTTGATCCAGATAGCGCAAGATTGATTCGGGAGTCCTCTTGCCGGGATGATCAATAAAGGATATACAAAAATGGCGCACGCTTTTTCCTCTCTCAGCAATTTTATCAAATATCCATTCCCCCCGTACGTCAACCTTGACGCCTTGATCGGAAAAAGATAAATGGTTTTTTAAAGAATCTTTGCCCAAGCTTTTAAAAACAGCATCAAAGACATTTTTTATAGAATGGTTGGGCGTCACTCGAACGATATGTACATCCTCCCAAAAGGATTTTACCACATCAAGCTCAGGGCCTTGATTTGTGTTGTCCATTGGAAAAAGGATGCGGGTTCCATTTTTTAATTCCATTAAGGAGATTTTAGAAAGATCGAGCGCAAAATCCTCCCGGCCCGGCCTTGGAAAATAATACACCCCCTTATTTATAAGTTTCCCATCTAAAACCGATGAAATTTTTGATAAATGAGTCGTCTGTTGCTCTTCCCTGTCTTCGGAAACAGAAAACTCCGGTGTTGTCTTAGCAGTCAGAATTGAACCGTTCATATCGGGACGTTTGTTATTGTCTGCCGAACTGTCAAACAGGGATTGATACCATGGCTGGTCTAAGATAGCCGAATTCGGGATAAGGATATCCTGACCGGCATAAATACGATCCAGATTTTTGATATCGGGATTGATCAGTCTGAACAATTCGATTCCTTGATTATATGGTTCTGTGCCATAAGCCCCGTATGTTGCTGAAATAAGAATGGATATGCAATCTCCCTTTTGGACGGTATGTTTTGCTGAATACGTTTTAAGGGTTTCAGGTATGTTGGGGAGGGTCACAAATGGAATGGTCACCACTCCTGAAGATTGTCCGGGCAGTGAAACCGGGCTTAACTTTTTTAATGGGATGATAATATGCTGGCCGGCACGAATTTTGTCTATATTATGAATATGTGGATTTATACGTTTGAATATCCTCAAAAATTCCGGGAAATCCCTGTGAGAAATTTCTCCTTTTTGTCTGAAGAGTTTGTAAAGCCAGTCGTTTTTTTTCACAACATATGGATCACATAATATGTCCCAGCCTCTGTCATATCGAATGGTATAGCTTTTATACAAAAAAGCAGTGTATGCGGAACCGGGAAAAATAAAGTATGCGGGAATGAGTATCACCAAAAAGACGAATACTAAAGATGATCTTTGGAATTTCATTCTTTCTGCCTTTTTTTGAGACTCAAAATCTTTGCAATCTCTGAGGATACACCTTGGACAAACCGCTCAAAATCTTCGTTGTGCAATGGTTTCCCAGGAGCAGGAACATTTGTAAGATCATCCGGACAAACATAAACAGGGGTGTTCATAAGGTCCGGATTCGGAGAAATTTCGAATTCTTCAGGAAAGCTATTTTCAAAATACATATCCTGAAAACCCGAAAATTTTAGTGAATGAGCCGTTGAATCGACAATGGCAACATCCTTTTGTCCAACAATTTTTTTCTTGCGCGCGACAATCAGACCGGCAAGAGATTCGCCGCCATGGGTACAGGCGATATGTCCATTACGGTTGGCCAGAAGTTCCCAGTCCATTATGGATTGTTCGCTAACTTCAATAAAAAAGACATTCTGCCTTCCTGACAAACTGTTATATAACTCCACCAGATGAATCACTCTCGGCATTGAAACAGGATTTCCGATCATGGCTGCTTGGGCCACACTCGCCTTAACGGTTACGGGAATAAATTTTCGTTTTTTAGCATCAGGCTCCAGATAATACCGGTAAACAGGATTGGCATGTTCTGACTGTACACCCAATATTTTCGGCAAAGACCGTATCACACCGGTCTCATAAAATTTTAAAAACCCGCTGATTACTGCAGTAATATTGCCGGCATTACCGATCGGTACAACCACGACTTTGTTTGCCATGTCATACTCAAATGCCTGTGCGATTTCATATGAATATGACTCCTGACCCAGAATACGCCAGGCATTTTTTGAGTTTAACAGTGCAACATTGTAATTTTCCGACAGGGCTTCAACAACCTTCATGCAATCGTCAAACACACCCGGCATTTCGAATACATCGGCCCCACTTCCCAGAGGCTGAGAAAGTTGCTGCGGTGTCACCTTCTTATGAGGTAGAAGCACTGCGGATTTAACATGGGGTTGAAGAAAAGATGCATACAAGGCTGCGGCAGCTGAGGTGTCCCCGGTGGAAGCGCATATGGCAAGCACATCGGAAGTATGACCTTTTTGAACCAGATAGTTGATATAGCTCAATGCGCTGGCCATCCCCCTGTCCTTAAATGAGGCGCTGGGATTCTGGCCGTCATTTTTAAAGTAAAATTTAAGGTTTGCTTTCCCCTGCAGAAAATCGTTTGCTTCCACAACAGGAGTGTGTCCCTCGCCCAAATAGATTACAGATTCTAATGGAATAACCGGCCCGATAAATTCATGATAAAGATAGATCCCCTTTAACGCCGGGATGGTGAGCATCTTGCGATAATCAAAAATCTTGCGCCATATCCTACCTGGGATCTTTTTTAAACGTTCAAAATTTACATCGAATATCAGAAGCACCTGTCCGCAATCCGGACAGGTATAGAGCAGTTCATCAATACCATATTCCCGGGCACACCCAAGGCACCGATAAATGAGTTTGCCTTGGTGTTTCGGAATGATAAAGGATTTAATATCATTGGGAAAATCTTTTGGTTTCATGACGATATTTTTTCAACTCCACCCATATAAGGTTTTAGGGCTTCGGGAATAAGAACGGACCCGTCCGCCTGCTGAAAATTTTCGAGTATTGCGGCCACCGTTCTTCCGACAGCAAGCCCGGATCCGTTGAGGGTATGTACAAGTTCGGTACCCTTCTTCCCCTTTCGTTTAAACCGGATATTGGCACGCCTGGCTTGAAAGTCCTCAAAATTACTACACGATGAGATCTCTCTGTAAACATTTTGCGCGGGCATCCAGACTTCAATATCATAAGTTTTTGCTGCGGAAAAGCCCAGATCGCCGGTACAAAGAGAAACAACCTGATAAGGAAGCCCGAGAATGTTTAAAATTGTTTCGGCGTGATTTAAAAGGGTTTCAAGCTCATCATAGGATGTTTCCGGCGTCGTAAACTTGACCAGTTCCACCTTGTTGAACTGGTGCTGCCGGATCAACCCTTTGGTATCCTTTCCATAGGAACCTGCTTCCGAACGAAAACAGGGGGTATACGCCGTGTAGAAAATCGGCAACATTTTTTCATTTAAAATTTCACCCTTATGGATGTTGGTTACCGGAACTTCAGCCGTGGGTACAAGGAAATAATCCCATCCGTCAATCTTAAAAAGGTCTTCCTCGAACTTTGGAAGTTGACCGGTGTTTGTCATGCTGTTGCGGTTCACGATAAAAGGCGGCAGTATCTCTGTATAACCGTGTTTTGTGGTATGAATATCAAGCATGAAATTGATAAGCGCCCTTTCCAGCCTTGCGCCTTTACCTGAATAGAGCGGAAAGCGGGCTCCGGTAATTTTAGCTGCTGCCTCGAAATCTAAGATCTTGAGTTCTTTACCTAATGTCCAGTGAGGCAGGGGCTCAAAATCAAAATCAGGGGGTGTACCGATCTGTTTTAGAACAGGATTATCAGAACTGTCCTTTCCCACAGGGACCGATTGATGAGGTATATTCGGCAACCTGAAAAGGATTTGGTTTATTTTATCTTCACTTTCCGAACAACTATGATCCAATGCCTTTATCTTGCCGGCGACCTCACGCATCTGATTTACAAGATCATCTGCAGCCTCGCCATCTTTTTTCATATCCGCTATCTGTTCAGAAACAACATTCCGGCGATGTCTCAGGTTTTCAATCTCAAGAAGAATGGCTTTTCGTTTGGCATCACATTGTTTAAAAGTTTCAAGGTCGGCGGTTTGTCCTCGCCTTGAAAGCGCTTTTTCAATTTCAGGAAGGTTCTGTCTCACAAATTTGATTTCCAGCATAACAATTCCTATCTTCTCTCAGCCAAATGACAAAGCCTGCATCTCATATGATCCGGCTTGTTGAGAAAAATATTGCAGGCATCTAAATTATGAAAAAGTTTTAGAGAGGTCCTATCACGGGCAAGCCATATAGTCAATAATTATTGTTAGTTGACATTATTTGCTAAAATTTGTATATAATAAATAATACTCTAAATATCTGTCCGGGAGAATACTTATGGAGGAAATTCGAGAAACAAAAAATGAAATACGCAGCAACATAGCAAAAAAACTGAATGAACTTTCCGACAGCGAAATTGAAAAAAATATTACAAAGATAGAAAACCGTCTCTTTGAATTTGCCAACTTTTTAGAAGCAAATATTGTATTGCTTTATATAAACAGCACCAGCGAAGTGAATACGCGAAAGATATTAGAAAGATGTTTAAATTACAAAAAAATTGTCATTCTTCCTGCCTTTGACACATCCAAATATGAAATGAAATTGATGAAAATCGACAACCTGGATACCGATTTAATTCCCGGGCCCAGAGGCATCCTGGAACCGGACTCGAGCCGTTGTAACGTTGTGCCCATCGAATGTATCGATATCGCAATAATCCCCGGTGTTGCATTTGATGAAAAAGGGGGGAGAATAGGATCGGGTGATGGATATTACGACCGGCTTATTCCAAAATTATCGATCACAACAAGAAAAGTTGCGCTTACTTTTGAAAACCAAATCATACCGCAAATACAAATGGAATCCCATGACAAGTATGTCGATATTATAATAACTGAAAAAAGAATTATATACAAAATATAACCGCTAACTCGTGTCCATCCATAAACGGCATCTTTCGGTCCCCGGCGGCGTTCTCGCTCGTTTTCAATCCTCGAAATAGCGCGCTATGCCTGTGGTTGAAAACTTGCTCGGGCCTTGCCGAAAACCAAAATCTACCATTTCTGGATGGACACTAGGCAAGCCCTTGTCCTGTTGGATTCAATATCTTTTCTAGTTGTTGAAGATTATTTTCCTGCCCCACAGCAATTACGGTATCACCGCCCTCGATAACCGTCTCAAAAGAAGGATTAAACAGCATATTCCCATCAAGCTTTTTTATCGCAATGATTATCAAGTTGAATTGTTGCCTGATTCCTGAATCTTTCAGCATGACATTTACAAGATTAGAGGAAGAGTGGACCGGCATTTCTTCCATCTGAATATCTTTACGTCGGTGAGCAAAGGCAAGTTCCAGAAAATTGGTCACGGTTGGACGGATGATCCGCTGGGCCATACTCACGGCTCCCATATCGTATGGTAATTCTACCTTGTTGGCGCCTGCGGCATACAATTTATTCTTAGATTGGTTACTACTTCCCCTTGCAATAATATAAAGGTCGGGGTTCAGTTGTCTGGCTGTCAGCACCAGGAAAACATTTTCCGTATCCGTAGCCAGAGCAGCAATCAGCCCTTTCGCACGATTCAATCCTGCTTTAAGCAAATTTTCTTCATTTGTCGCATCACCTGACACATAGAGAATTTTATCTGCGTCCATTACCGGGATAAGCTCTGGATCCTTCTCAACAACGATCAGGTCAAAGGGCTTTCTTAATAACATTTTGCAAAGAACCTTGCCGATACGCCCATATCCACAAATAATATAATGGTTTTTCAGTCGATCAATCTTTTTATCCAATCTTCTCCTCCCTAATATGGTTCTGATTCGCCCTTCAACCATGAACTGGACAACAGCGCCGGCAACATACAAAAAGAAGGCAACGCCAATACAGATGAGCAAAATAGTAAACACCTGCCCCATTTTGGTCATCTCATGTACTTCGCCATATCCCACCGTGGTCAGCGTGGTGACGGTCATATATAACGCATCTAAAAGGTTCCACCCTTCGATCATCATATATCCGGCTACCCCCAGACTAATGATGAGTATCACAAATAAATTAGCAAAGATCAGATGTTTTGTACTATTCATTTGCCCACATAGCTTTTTCCGATCCTGACATCGAGTTAGTGTCCATCCATAAATGGTCTTTTTACCCAATCCGCCGGAGGCGGACAAGTCTCTGCGTTATGTTCAAAAAATTAATTCGCCAAAGTTCGGTGGCGAATAAATCCTCAAAATATCAAATATATGCCTGCCTGCCCCGTAGGTCCGGCAGATCGTACCGGGGTGGTTATTTTTTTCACATGCCTTGATCTTGAACAAAAAACCTCATTTATGGATGGACACAAGTTAGGTTGGTGCAACGCGTGTCTATTAATCGTTATTTCAATTTGTTTTTTTATGATTTATTTCTTTCACGAGTTTTACTTAATTATGTTACATTTTGTTGATAAATCAAGGGTTTTTTATTGCTATATTCTGAATCCAAACCAAATCATTGAATAAGTGGCACGTGTCTTGGGTCCGGAAAAACACTCTTTTCTGATATCAGATTCTAAATTCTTGACCTAACCCTTTTAATTTGATAGAAAATTTATTTATCATGCATCGTAATTTAAACCAACAATATAACCCTTTCAAATCTTTGTATCAATTTCGAGACCTTTGACATTGAATGAAAATTCCATAAAGTATGAACGCCAGCGAGAAGAAATGGTTAGAAGGCAGATTCAAGGACGCGGGGTAACGGATTCCAGGGTCCTTGCGGCCATGAGCAAAGTCCCGAGGCATCTTTTTGTGAGTGAAGCCTTAAGAGATCAGGCCTATGGTGATTTTCCGCTTCCCATCGGAGAGCAGCAGACCATCTCACAGCCGTATATTGTAGCCGAGATGACCCAGGCTCTGCAGCCGGGTGAAGAAGACAGAATACTTGAAATCGGAACAGGATCAGGATATCAGGCAGCAGTCTTGGCAGAAATAGTATTTCGCGTTTATACTATCGAGAAAATACACTCACTATATTTAAGTAGCCGAAAGCTATTTGACAAGCTTCATTATCACAATATTGTAACCAAATATTCCGACGGCACTTCCGGATGGGCGGATGAAAGCCCTTTTGATGGTATTATTGTTACCGCAGGTTCACCGGGAATTCCCAAGCCCCTTGTGAGCCAGCTTGCTATGGGGGGGCGTATGGTGATACCCGTAGGAGACCGCTACTCCCAGGAACTGATAAAGCTTTACAAGGATGAACAAGGCATTCACAAGACAAATTTAGGCGGGTGCCGGTTCGTCAAACTTGTGGGTGAATATGGATGGAAAGGGTAATTTATGCTTCGCCGTCTTTACGACTGGGTGCTCCACTGGGCAGATACACCTTACGGATCATGGGCATTATTTCTCCTGGCCTTCAGTGAGTCTTCTTTTTTCCCCATACCCCCTGATATTTTGCTTATAGCGCTGGCTGTCGCCATTCCTAAAAATTCTTTGAAATATGCATTAATATGCTCGGCCGGGTCTGTACTTGGCGGATGCTTCGGCTATCTGATCGGATGGCAGTTCATGGCTTCAATCGGGGACCGTATTGTAGACTTTTACGGTCTGACCCCAAAGGTCGAATACATTGAAGTCCTTTATAATAAATATGACGCATGGGCCGTGGGAATCGCCGGATTTACTCCCATACCTTACAAGGTGTTCACAATTTCAGCTGGTGCATTTAACATCAACTTTTCGGTATTTTTAATTGCATCCATTGTATCTCGATCCGCGCGATTTTTTCTGGTCGGTGGACTCATTTATATTTTCGGCCCCAGCATTCAATCTTTCATCGACAAGCACTTTAACATTCTAGCTACCGCATTTACAATTCTTCTGGTTACCGGGTTTTTAATAATTAAGTATCTATTATAATGGGTGACCTCTCAAATAGTTAGTGTCCATTTGGAATGATGGAATAATGGGACATATTTCTGAGAGTCCCTCAAAACAAAATACCCTGAAATGATAAAAGATATAAGAGATAAAGCCCATATCAGCCACGAAGATATCATCGAATTGAATTTTATCAGAAAACCGGGAGCCTACGTATTTCGGAAATACCATAAGCAAGGGTTGCGATCCCAAATCATGGAAGTGCTCGATCCGGATGATGTTATTAAGCAAAACACAGGTGAAATAACAAACGGAATACTATTTTTTCCCTGGGCCATGCCTTTAAAAATGCTCAGGATCTTTAGAACCAGATTCGATTCTTTAACAGATGTTTTTGAAGAGATACGGAAGTTAAAAATTATCGAAAAATATCTTCCATCCGATTCTTATGCAAAGTCTGACGAATTTATCGTGGATTATATCTGGAATGGAAATCGCGATTTCATTCTTTGCGGCCTTCAGGAGTATGTGGCGGGTGAAATTCTGAATCCATGGGAAACGATTGGCATCAATCAACTGGGGAATCTTTTTGCCGACATAAGGATAAACAGACCCAATTCCCTAAAAATGACTCCGGAGCGTCTTATTGCCAAGTTTCAGAAACGAGTTGAAAATTTTATTAAATGCGTAAAAAAAATGATCCTGGAAACATCCATTGTTCCTGACTTTGCCGGTTTGGAGAATCTTATCATCACATACCAGGGAGATATTAAACTGGTAGATATCAATAATATCTCCAGGGTTTCATTTGGACCTGAGATCAGACTAGATGACAAAGGATATCCGGTATGTGATAAATCGATTGAAGCAATATCAATACTCGAGCAGAAACTGCTGGATAGGCCCATTGATAAGACCGAAACATTATATAAAATATTTCTTGATCCTCAAAGGATGAAGGAGGTTAGCGTTTTGGAAGAAAAATTTCATCGTTCCTTAAAATTGAGAAACTCGTAACCGGTCGAATATATAATTGAGGGGTCGGGGAGTTTTTTGATTCAATAGCTCCATGAATAATCAACAACACCATCATACAAAATCATAAAAAAGGTTCGTAAAGAAAGAACAGATTTTAACTTATTTGTTTGTTATCCACACGATAATCGGCAGCAGTAACGCCAGAATTATCAATAAGCCCGGAATAGATAAATAAGGCTGATACCATGGTTTACCCGTAAATCGGGCCTTTTTGACTTCACTCAAAAACCAATTCCCGACCAATAAAGCAGCCACCAGTACAGCGATTAACTTTAAAACATTTACTAACATTGACACACCCTCTCCAGGTAATTTGTAAAAAGGTCAATTTATCAAGTGATTGTTTCTTAAAAACCTAAAAATCTAAGCGGCCCCTGGTTGTTTTGATGCCTTGCTCCCTTAGAACATGAGTGTAAATCGTTTTCATGAATTATCTTAACATGCGATAACTGTTCGGAAAGAGCAGGTTTAACCGGTTCAGGAAGCATGGTTATTCGATCCCTAAATCCTTTGCTATCTCGTACAGTAATTTCATTCATGCCAAAGTTTATATCATGAACACGAAGTCGGATACACTCCATCAATCGCAACCCACTACCATAAATCAATTTTTCCATCAATTGATTTACACTTGATATGGCCATAATTAATTTTTTAATTTCATCTTTGGTCATGACCACCGGAAGATTCCGCTTTTTACGCGCCCGGACTGCATCAATTTTCTCGCTCTCTAATGAAATATTTAAAACATTTCTGTAAAGAAATAAGAGGGCATTAAAGGCTTGCGTCTCAATATTTCCCTTATAAGATCTAATATCGCAA
>JAFDHQ010000076.1 GCA_019308685.1 Deltaproteobacteria bacterium | reverse complement strand
TGTTTTTTTTGTTTGGGATTTTGAATTTCGGTTATTGTTATTTGCCTGCCCTGTTAAATAAATCGTAGATTTAATGCGAAGCATTATTTAACAGGGTAAATGTTTTGGGATTTGTTATTTGGAATTTCCACTATCTCAACTACCTCGTAAACGGATACTATTTTTAAAAAGTTAAAATGTTCGCCCGATTTATCCCTTTACCCGTTTAATGGCGGCGCCAAGATTTGCGAACTTCTTCTCAATCGATTCATATCCGCGATCCAGGTGGTACACGCGATTAATTTCGGAGGTACCCACAGCAACCAGACCGGCCAGAATCAGTGAAGCGCTGGCCCTCAAATCCGTAGCCATCACCGGTGCACCGGAGAGTGCCGGAACTCCGGTGATCATCGCGGTATTTCCCGATATTTTGATATCGGCCCCCATTCGTTTGAGCTCGCTGACATGAATAAAACGGTTCTCGAAAATGGTTTCAGAAATAACACTAAACCCCCTTGCAACGCACATCAACACCATAAACTGAGCCTGCATGTCAGTGGGAAATCCCGGGTAAGGCAATGTTTTTACATCAACACTTGCAATTTCATTAGATCCCTGAACCCGTATACTTTTATCCTCGACCGTCACTTGGGCGCCGCTTAGCCTCAGCTTGTGGATAAGCGCTTCAAGATGGTCAGGTTCACCATTTAAAATAGTGATATCTCCCCGGGTCAGTGCGGCCGAAACCATAAAGGTGCCGGCTTCAATTCGATCGGGTATTATGGAAACGGATACCGGTTTTAAAGAGGAAACCCCTTCTATAGTCATCACCGATGTGCCGGCTCCCTCTATCTTTGCGCCCATTTTTATCAAAACATCGGCAAGTGCAACCACCTCAGGTTCACGGGCCGCATTTCGCAGCACGGTAACCCCTTTGGCCAGAACAGCCGCCATCATTAGATTTTCTGTGCCGGTTACGGTAGGTATGTCCAGATAAATTTCGTTTCCCTTAAGATGGTCGGCGGATGCTTCCACGTACCCGTGTTTCAATTCAATCGCGGCACCGAGTTGGGCAAGTCCTTTTAAATGCAGATTGATGGGGCGTGCGCCGATGGCACATCCTCCCGGCAGAGATACCCTGGCCTTTTTAAGCCTTGCCACAAGCGGGCCGAGAACCAAAATAGA
Source organism: Deltaproteobacteria bacterium (assembly GCA_019308685.1). Taxonomy (GTDB): domain Bacteria; phylum Desulfobacterota; class Desulfobacteria; order Desulfobacterales; family UBA11574; genus S5133MH16. The sequence continues at coordinate 17,655 of JAFDHQ010000076.1, read as the reverse complement.
GGCCCTCATTTTCCTGACCAGATCATAAGACGCCTCGTGATTGCACATGCCGCCGCCGTTTATTTTAATACGATCTCCATCTGATTCTACCCCGGCCCCAAGACTCGAAAGCAACAATTTTGTGCTTTGTATGTCTCTCAAATCCGGAACGTTGGAATAGGTATTCCATCCATCCGTGAGGAGCGAAGAAATAAGGATTGGAAGGGCGGCATTTTTTGCGCCACTAATCCGAACTTCTCCTTTTAGGGGGCGTCCCCCTTGAATGACTATTTTATCCATATAAACCCCACACAAACAAAAAAGCGCTTCCACGGTTTCATGATGAGGCAAGCGCTTTTAACCTTGAAAAATTTTGGCACCTTAATGGTGATGCTCGTCATTCCCCCTGCATGCGTCGATGGCAGCCTTGATAATACAGTAGGTCATGCCGATGCCTAAAATAGTAAGCGCGTACCAGAGGCCGCCCATGAAAACCACATGGCCCATATCCCAAATCCATTCAAAATTAAATGGAAACATAAATATTCCTCCTAAGCTTTTTAACCCCTGAGCTAAAGTTCAAATTCAAGGCGTGCAAATTTTGTAATCATGAGGCGTACTTTTCGTACGTTGAATGATTACGAAATGCAGCACAACGCAGAAGTTGGACTTTTTACGAGACCGTCAAGCTTCAGCCGGCTTTAATTCCTTTTCTAACTCAACCGACGGTTCAACCGCTTTCTCTTTTTCAGGCGGCAACGTTTCAATGGGGTTCAGTTCCGGCTCATTGGGAAATACCGGTAGATAGCGGTATGAAAATGCAACAAGGATAACACCGTATGCGACCGGAAGTATTGTTGTTGCAACTTCCTGCCAGCTCGGTAAATACATCACCCAATTTTCAAATGTCAGTACCGGTATAGCCATAATCTGCAATACCATTACCCAGCGGTTAATGCAAACCCCGGTAACTGCCAGGAACACGGCAATCCAAAGGGCCGCAGAATTTTTGCGCCCTTTTTGGGTAATTAAAATAAATGCCGGAATAAAACCGCAAATGGCAATTTCCAGAATCAGTATCCAGATTCCATAAAAGGGGTTATTGGAATAAAAATCCATCAGCGTTTGGCCCAGGGAAGGCACTGTCACCGTTGCCCAGTGCCAGGTATCGGCGGTCTTGGCAATACTGTACGTCAGAATCATCCACCCTGATATTTTGGCCAGAAGCTCGATCGCGTTATCCTTGACCAGCTTTTTTCGGGTGACGGTTTCGGTAATTTTGGTAATTAAAATGGTAAAACACGGCCCGCATGCTGCTGCCGACCAGGTAAAAAGAAAGAAAGTCCAGGGCCAGATAAAGAGTCCTTCACGATAAGCAAAGGGGCGCCCGTACAAAACACCGGCAACACCACCTAAAGATCCCTGGTGAAAAAAGGAAAGAAATGCCCCGGTTGCTGCAAATACCGCCATGATCTCGTGCATGTTGTGGCCGAGATGATGAAAAAACGGGACCTTGTTAATCTGCCGGTTTTCGAGGATAAGCGGTATATATTCGATGGTCAGAACCCCGAAGTAGCAGGAAAGGCAGAATGCCACCTCCGTCAGCATGGAGTGAACATTGGCATGCCAGAAAATAAACCATCCCCTTAAGGGCTGTCCGATGTCGATGGCCAAAATGAGCAGCGCCGAGCTGTAGCAGATGAAACCGATGAGAACCGCATAATTAATGATGTTCTTAAGTTCATCTTTGCCAAAGATATATCTCAGCAAACCGGTAAAAAAGGCGCCGCCGCCCACCGCAATCACTGCAAGGTCGGCCCAAATCCATAATGCAAACCCATAGAAGTCGTTCATGTTGGTCTGGTTAAGGCCCTTGAACCAGCAAAGCAGCATGGCGTAAACGCCCCATAACAGGACGGCACCCACTATGGCGATAAACAGAATAAATTGCGGAAATGGGCAGCGTTTAACTCCCTTGGGTATTAATGCAGAATCCATACGTTATGTACTCCTTGAATATATCATTTTTACTTTTTAACCATGGTGTACCGTCTGTTTAAGTTCGGCCTCATGTTCAAGATAATTATCGCCGGCCCGCCGGACCCAATCCCGGCTCGAAATGTAATAGACCTTGGGGTTGGTGCCCAGCCGTTCCAGCAACCGGAATGCATTGGGATGGGTCGGCCGACCGTGGTGTTTGGGATCGGGTTTGACCATCCGGTGCACGGCATGATTGGGATTATTCAAATCACCGAATGTAATAGCGCCGGCAGGGCATGCCTGGGTACAAGCGGTTTGATATTCATCCTCTTTAAGTTCGCGCCTACCTTCCATGAAGGCCTTTTCCTTTGCCAATTGGTACCTGTGGAAGCAGAAACTGCATTTTTCAACCACGCCCCGCATACGGGGGGATACATTGGGACTTAAGTATTTTTCCATACCGTCCGGCCAGACCGGATCCCACCAATTAAAATAACGGGCATGATACGGACAAGAAGCCATACAGTACCGGCATCCGAAACAGCGGGTATAAATCTGGCTGACAACGCCGGTTTCACTGCTGTAGTCCGTGGCAATGGCCGGGCAAACAGATACACAGGGTGAATGGCCTTCATGTTGTCCTTCACAATGCATGCACGGCCTCGGGAGATAGCATATATCCGTATTTGGAAACGGTTTTCCGTTGGTCAACTTGTAGACACGCATCCATGTTATGCTGAGAACTTTGTTTGATTCATCCTTCCGAAAGGGCACGTTATTTTCAGCCATGCAGGCAACCATGCAACTGCCGCAACCCGTACATTTATCCAAGTCTATCACCATTCCATACTTTTTGGCTTTCTTTTGTTTCATCAGAACCTCTTTGGATTAACGATTATGGATAAAACGATGCGCGAAAATATCTTTAATCGTCAATCGTCAATAACATCAGGCTTTGGCCAGTTTGACCCTGATTCCCCAGGCAGCATCCAAACCTGAAACAGGATCATCAACCGGACCGATGAGTTCATTAAAATTGATTCCCTTACCTGCCAGGTATTCGTCGTATGCCGTATGCCCCAGTCCTCTGGGCAGGGCAACAATCCCGGGCATGATACCGTCAAAAAGATGTACTTTGACTTTTGCTTTTCCCACAGGCGTGCTTAACATGGCCAGCTGGCCTTCGCGCAGGCCCTGCTCCCCGGCTGTTTTGGGATTAATCTCAATAAAAACATCCGTGCCTTTGAGAACCGTATCATCAACAGATTTCATAACAAACGGCGGATCACCGATGACGCCGTTGGCGAGTCTGAGGGAATCATAAGGCATCAGTATAAGAGGATAATTGGTTTTGTCCCCTTCAATTTTAACCGGTTTAAATGGTTTCAAGGATCCGGTTCCTTTCCTTACAAATTCGAATTTTCCGGAAACCGTATCAAATGATTCTTCACGGGGCTGAGCCACAAAACCGGGATAAGACCAGAATCCTTTTTCAACCATAACCCGCCACTTATAACCCAGCGTTTCTTTAAGACATGCATCATAACTGTCCCACGCAAAAGCGTCCGATAGTGTTTCTCCCAAAGCTTTGGCTAACCGAATGATGACATCTCCGGTATGTTGGGTATTATACTGGGGCTTAACCACCGGACGTGAAAGCCCGATAACCGGCCTGGGCATTCCTGCGGGCGTGGGAATATCTTCATAGCGCTCGAGATAGACATGATTCGGAAGGATCAGATCCGCGTTTTGAGCCGTTTCATCCATATAAGAAGAAAAACTGATCACAAACGGAATTTTATCAAACGCCTTTTTCACCGCTTTGCTGTCGGACATGGTATATAACGGATTATCACCGGCAACAAAAAGTGTGTTCAGGGGATATTTTTTCTCTGAGTTGATGGCCTCGGGAATACGGTTCAACAGGTACCGGGAAAATGGGAACTTCTTGCTGCCGGCGTCATCCAATCGATCTTTTTGCATTCCGGCTGATGCCTTGGCATCCATTTCAGCTTCAGGCCAGTTAATATAATCAGGTTCTGTAACAGCACAGATCCCTCCGTGTTTGTTGACATTGCCGACAAGTGCATTTAATGCATGCACGGCTGCACATTCATCAAGACTTCCCGGTGTGATTCCCTGACCCCGGCCGCAAATTGCCAGGGGTTTTGAGGCGCGGGCAAAGCTACGGGCAAGAACAATGATTGTTCTATCGTCGATTCCCGTAATTGTTGCAACGCTATCCGGACCGTAGTTATCCAGAACAAAACGCTTCCAATCATCAAATCCTGAAGAATAATTATTAATAAAATTGTAATCATATAATGATTCAGAGATAATTACATGGGCAATCCCCAGGGCAAGAGCCGCTTCGGTTCCGGGATTGATGGGTATCCATTTATCCGACTTGGCCGCGGTATTGGACAGGCGGGGTTCGATCTGAATCACTTTGGCGCCGGTATCCCGCCAAACGCTGTTGGCCTTGAACATCCGCACCGGCGATCCCCAACCATCCAGAATTCCGCTTCCAAAGCTTAAGATAAAGTTAGCGTTTTCAAAATCAAACCCGGGCAACGCCTGAACACCCTGCATCAGGTGAAGGGTAAGCTCGTAAGAATCGATGATTGATGGCGTGCGTATAAAATTGGGAGAACCGTAAACGGTCAGAAACCTTTCAAACAACCGGGGTACGGTCCCGCGATCCGAACCTGAAATTAAACCGACCGTGTGGGATTGACCTTTTTCTCTCAAGTCGCCGAGGGTTTCGGCAATCTCTGATACGGCATCTTTCCACGAAATTTTTTCCCATCTTCCCTGGCCTCTTTTACCCACTCTTTTCAGAGGTGTCTTGACCCTCGTAGGACCGTATAGAAGCTGAAGGCCGGACAGTCCCAGAATGCACAACCCGCCGTTATTTACAGGATGCCCTTTCATTCCTTCTATCTTAACTGCCCGATCATTGATTTTTCGCACCGTAATACCACAACCGCCGGGGCAGAGAGTGCAGGAAGAATTGACATAACTGGCTTCACCATCCTCAGGGACAGGCGTCCACGGCCACATTTGTGTCCATATGGCGCTGTCATCCATCAATTTCCATGGCAATGGTGAAAGGGCTGTGCCCGCCGCACCCCCCATTAAAAACGACAGAAAACTTCTTCTACCAATCTTCATCTATTTTACCTCTTAGATTGCGAAAAATTGCTCATTTCTGCATTGGAAACTTAAATTGTGCCCGATATAGATTTATGGATGGGCACCAATTAGAATCTCTTTGTGAAAAAAAATATTCAATTATTTATGACACACAAAACAGGCGTCTCTTTCTGTCTGAACACTACTCCCCTTTTCGGATGTGGATGTTCCCGGAGAGACCACGTCAATAAGATGGTCGATCAGGCGCTTTGTGGGAGTTTTAACCTCTGTTTTTTCAATGTTGAAGGTCATACGATGGCATTCCGCACAGTCATCCATCTTCATCCGGTCCCAGGTATTCTTTTTGAAACCGGCGATGCTTTCTCCCCAGATATCCCGGCTGTAACCGGTAATCCGGTTCTCTTCATAAACTTTTAAACTTTCCGATTCCCCGATATGCCCGTGACAGGTGACACAGTCCATTCCGGCAGCTTTGACATGAGCGGCGTGGGAAAAGAAAACACAATCCGGTTGCCGTGAGTATATCAACCACGGGACCTCTCTTCCTTTGGAGACATACTCCTCAAAGAACTTGATTTCATCCGGGGTATCTCCCAGGATTTCTTCATGGCATTCAATGCACTGGTCAAGTTTCGGAACCCCGGAATAGGTGCCGTCCGCTCGAAAGAAATGGCAACTTTCACACCCGTCTTCAACTTCAGCCATATGCAGTACATGGTTAAAATCGATCGGCTGTTTTTTCTTCGAGTAAAGCAGCTTCGGAAAAATGATCCATCCCAAACTAAGACTTGCAAACAGTCCGATAATAAAAAACAGGATAACCGGCCCTGCAGATCGGTTATCCTGTTTTTTTGTATTTATTTCCGGGGACGATGTTGCATCACCCTCGCCGCCGGTATCTTCCGCAATCTCTTTAGCATTATCATCCAAAGCACTCATAGAATCTCCGTTATTATAATGAACTTTCATTCCTGAATGGTGAAATAACTTGCGGCTTTGTATCTGCAAATCTATTTTTTGTCAAGGAAAAATCATTCTTCCATTGTTCAATAAACCTGCAAATTGTCGGTTATGACAACCATAAAGCCAAAGATAAAAATGAAGAGACTTGTGTCTGTCAAAGATATGCGCTTTGGATGAAAACGACTGGGTAAAATCACATATTTTCGGCCACTGAAACCGTCCTGTCACCGAGAATATTAACATAACTTCCCATTTCATTGTCGTACCAGCCGTATATTACTGCCTGTGTTATCGGTACTCTGATCGTTACATCTTTCAATGATCCTAAAATTTCTTTTTCCAATCCCGGTACTTTTTCCAGGTCAACGGTCTGGTCGGCCGTACGGGTATGGGTTTCATGGCCCTCAATCACGGCAGCAGCCCTTGGCAACCCGATGATATCCCCCGAAACATTCTGTTTTTCAGAATAGTGGAGGTATCCGTAAGGATCATCAGATGCCGCTTGCCGGTATATATCGTTAAGCAAATCCCTGCTGGTGGGTTCACCGGACAATTCTTCCTGTAGATTCAACACCAGAATAATCAGAGAACCTGTGGAGATGGGCACTCTTACAGATTCCGCAATGAATCCGATCTCTTTCATTTCCGGAATTACCAGTCTAAGCGCATTGGCAGCACCTGTGGTGGTAAGGATAATGTTATTCATAATGCTCCGGTTTTTCCTTAAATCGGCGGCTCCGGTTTTTGGAAGCCGGTCCAATACCTGCTGTGATCCGGTGACGGCATGTACGGTGGCCATGGAAGCGGAAAGTATTTTCTTAGGACCCAACGTATTGAGAAGGGGTTTAATCATATGAGCCAGACAGGTGGTGGTGCAGGATGCATTGGAAATAATATTATGGCACCTGGGATCATAGACATTATCATTGATCCCCATGACCGTGGTTATCGCATCATCCGGCATGGGTTTACCTTTGTCTTTTATCTTAAAAGGTGCTGAGACAATCACTTTTTCGGCGCCTGCTTCCAGATGGCCGCGCGCAGCGCCTTTTGGATGATCCGGAGAAAGGGTCGGGTCAAGAAATTGTCCGGTCGTGTCGACAACCAGTTTTACACCATATTCTCTCCAGTTTATTTCAGCCGGATTCCGAGATGACCTTAAAAAACGAACCTTGACACCGTCAATAGTCATGGAGCCACTTTTTTCATCCAGAGTATCGATGAGCGGCTCTGCCTTTTGGCCATACAAAAACCCGCGGAGCAAACCGTAGGTTGAATCCCTTTCCGCATAATGGGCAATATCTTCCAGTGATGTTCCGGCGTGACGTCCGATATTGACTATAATTTCATCAAAATATTTTCGGGCCACATGGTGCCATACGGCAAGCTTGCCGATCCTGCCAAATCCGTTGATACCGAGTTTCATTCCGCTATTGGTTTGGGTTTTCATAGCCATATCCCCTTTTCTAAATTGATTATTTTCGATTGAAAATTGTCGATTTATTGAGGTCGTTTCACTCCATAGTTTTGAATTAAAAACCGCCTAGTGAAATCCTTCAATAATCAATTGTAAATTTTCAATATTCAATACGTAAAGCTTATTTTGAGACCTTTGAAAAATGTCAATTTTTGTTTAAGTTCAAGAAAGGCAATAATTTTAACCACAGGAATACATTGAGTATTTCGAGGATTAAAATTTGAGCCTGACGCAGAAATTGAGCAAAAAGGGGCGTTTTGCAAAGGTCTCATTTTACCTTTATCAAGCCTTGATAAACCGACCCTTCACGGCCGTCAATACTGATAGGGTCCCCGGATTTAAGAACCACTTGGTTAAATTGACAGCTTTTTTCCTTTTCCTTGCAGATCAAATCACCACATCCCACGATACATGTTTTGCCAAGCCGGTAGGCCACAACAGCCGCATGAGAGGTTACGCCGCCCCGGGCCGTAAGAAGGCCGTCCGCCGCATATATTTCCTTGATGTCATCAGGAACGGTATCATTCCTGACAAGAATTAAATATGTCTCCGGTTCCAGGGTTCTCCATTGATCGATTTCTTTGAGATCAAAAACGATCCTCCCGCTCATCGCTCCGCCGCTGACCCCGATACCATGCCCTAATAATTTATCCTCCCTAATATCTCCAAGATCAAAGGTTAAAACTTTCTTTCTTTCTCGAATGGCCATATCCCGGCACTGCAAAAGGTATAAATCTTCAATATTGGGGCTCTCAAAAGTAAACTCCATCTCCTGAGGGCTCCATCCTTTTATGTGAATCAACTCATTGGACCATCCTTTCAATGCGTCATAAATTTCAGGGAAATGGGTTTCAAGGGTGATATCGGTTTCCCTCATTTCGATATCCTGCTGTATAATGGATATGGGCAGGGTATTCACAAGACCGGAAGCCACGTCCTCGCCCTGATTTCCGATAGTAAAATCCCCCCACAACCTCAAGCTGTCTTCCGACCATCTGGGATTATGAGTAAAAATGACACCGGCACCGGATTGTCTGGAAAGGTTCCCGTAAACCATTTCTTGAACCGTAGCGGCCGTACCCCAGTCATCGGATATCCCTATGATCTTACGGTAGGTTCTTGCTTTGGAAGACTCCCAGGAACCGAAAACCTTTTTAATGGTTACATAAAGCTGCTCAAAAGGATCCTCAATAATATCAATCCCTGAATTCTTTATCATACTTTTGTAAGTCATAGCCACTTTTCGCATCTGCATACCGGCAAATTCTCTTTTAAATCCGATACCCGCCCTTCGCTTCATTTCGCTGATAATGGCATCAAAATCATCCCGTTCCAGGCCAAAAGCCATGCCGTAACATTGCAGAAACCGTCGATAGCTATCCCAGGCAAACCAGGAATTACCGGTACGCTCTGCAATTCCGGCTGCAATTTCTTCATTCATTCCCACATCAAGAAACGTATCCATCATTCCGGGTTGTGAAATGGACGATCCGCTTCTTACGGAAAAAAGAAGCGGGTTTTTGGGATCACCAAAAGTTTTGCCCGTCACCTTTTCAAGATCAGCGATATGTTTCTTTAACTGTTCCCTGAAATTCTGTTTTGCCGGCGGATAACTGTCAAGGATCTCTCTACATCGAAATGCTTCAGTGGTTATAATAAAACCCGGAGGTACGGGCAGGCCCAAATTTTTCAGCCGGACCAGGTTCAACCCTTTATTGCCCAGATAAATAATGCCGGAAACCCGCTTAGAAACGTTGTTAATAGACGTCATCGCCTTTTCAGGATCATAAAGGAGAAGATCCTGGAGTTTATCCTTGGGTAGTTTGTTGGATTGCTGAAAAAGGGTATTTAAGGTTCGGCTCAAAAACAGATCCAATTGCTGGAGTCCCAATGAGAAGGCTATCCGTTCCCGGAAAAAAATTTCCGAGACCCTGTGTTCCAGCTTTTCGGGGTCAATTGCAGCGCCTTTCGGGAGGTATTTCGGCAGAATCTGATCCAAAGATATCTGAGACATAATCTGGTTAAGATTTTCTCCATGAATATTATTAAAATAATCATTGATGATATTCCGTACCGCCTGGGCGAATCCCTTAAAAATATCAAGGTACTGGGTGAAAGTGAATCCTCTGGCTTCCAGTGAATGGGCCAACATGTCAAGCTGACGTTCGATCTCAACGGATGGGATTCCATCAAGCTGTAATGCTTTAAAAAACAACTTTAATCGGTCGTAAATCTGAAAAAAAGAGGCTTTTGTGACCAGGCTGAGATCAACATTTTCGACAAGTTCTTCAAAAAAAACATTAACCAGAGATTCTATTCGAAAGGTAAGTCCCAGGGCGTCAAATTTCTTTTCTCTGTAACTTCCGTACATGGACGGAATATCTATGGTAATATGTCTTTTTTTATAAATGTCTTCCTTGATTTCAAATGTCTGATCCGAAAGAATCATATTTTTTAATTCTTCCAGATAATCGAGCAGTCCATAAATCTTTTTATTTAAATCAGACTCTTTGAGGGCGTCATACAGTCTGTTCAAATCGGGAAATGCTTCCGACCTGAGCTGGGCAAGATAATTATCCATTTCGATAAAATCGAGGTTGTATTTCTGGTGCAAAAGCTTATAAAAGGTTATGGCAAGTTCCACCCTCCTGGCATCCTGCTCTGACACGCCGGATACGCCTTGGACAAGACCTCCTATTTCATCTTCTTTAAGTGTGACAAGGCCATCGGGCATAGAAACTCCGTTCTCCTTCAAATGTAATATTATCCGGTGAACCCCATCGATGTTAGGCCCCTGTATATGGATTTCTTGGTATATATCCGGAGGAACCAAAAGCTCTAAACGGTCTTTTTCTTTTGTTTCCCAAAAACTAAAGGTTGCCTCCATAAGATCAATGATCCGGTTGCTGCTTTCCACATGGCTCTGCTTGCGCAAAAAATGTATAAGCGGATCTCTTCGACGGCATATCTCATCAATTTCAGTAGATATATCCCTGAGCTTTCCTTCGGCACCGATATCGTTAAAGTATACGGGGAAAAGTCGGCAAAGCTGCTTGGCCAGGTTATAGACAGGGCCGACGCCGCTGTTTAATAACCCGGTAATATCCCGGGGAAAAAGGTCTATATCCTTAATAAATACCCCGCAGACAGAAAGATGGATGATGAGGTATGAAAAAAGCCGGGTTGACCACATGGGATTCAGCTCAATCAGCTCAAGCCATGTCCTTATGTTTAAAATGTGGGCGGTATTAAACTCTATTTGCCAATCGTTTCTAACCCCTTTGATCATGGGCGACTGAAAGCCCAGATCGATGACGTAATCGATAAAAAATTTCACAAGATCGCTGTCATCCGTTTTATAAACCCCTTTCCCCATATTCAAAATACAGTTCAATGCGGTTGCCGGGTACTTACCGGCTCTGGTCTTTAATATGGAAAAGGTTTTATGAATCAGGCTTCCGATATTCAGATTGCTCTCATGAGCAATGAGCCAGCTTAATGTTCTGTTGATATCCCGTAACGCCTCCTCATGGATCATCGACAGTCCAACAATATTCATTATATGGAAAAGAAAAATAAGCTTCCACCGGTAACCCCAAACGGTTTTAGCGCTTTCATCCAGAAGACTCTGAGGAATTTTTCGGTACGTTTCCACGAACTGGTCGTAGCCGGGGAGCATTAATAATTTTTTCAGAACATCTTCGGATTCAATGTTTTTGGACCGAGCGATTTCCTCAAGACGGCTCTTATACTCGTTGATTTGTTTGTGGGATATAATCTTAAAAAATTTTTTTAAATTTTCCCGGTTATCAATTTTATCAGCCTCTTGTTCAAACCAGGTCCAAGGGTCTTTTTCCTTAAGCCAGTAACTGAAAATACGATCAGAGTATTTTATGAGAAGTTGATTGACGGCCTTACAATCTTCTTCGATTTCAGATGAATAATTTAATAGTGCATACGCCAGTTTCCTTATCTGATAGAAACTTTTAACAAACAAAAAGAAATCATCCCCGTCATACGCTCGAATACGATTAAATGAATCGTCGATCAACGGCTTGAATTTTTTAAAATCGGCCCCGGATTCCTTTATGATTTTTTGAATAAAAAGGAGAAGGTTGTCTGCGGCATCGGCCCTGACGTCCATATCGCTTTTTGATTCAATTGCGCGTATAAAAATATCCAATAAAAGTTCTGTGGCTTTAGGTCCTTTTGGATGGCTCTTTAAAAGATAAAAATAATCCAGAGAATACACTCTCGCTTCATGCACAATAAACTTCCAATTTTTATAAGGATGCGAGAGTTCTTTTAGCAAGGTATTCAATCCTTCCAAGATGCCGTAATATTTAGACATCACCTCTTGCAGAATTGAATATTTTTCATCGATGGTGACATCGACGTGGTAGTCTGCTATATTAACCTCAAGCGCTTTGGATTTGTATCATCAACCGCCCCTAATCATTGAAGAAATTTGATTGACCATTGAAATTAGACGGTTTCGTAAAAAGTCCAACTTTTGCGTTGTGCTGCATTTCGCAATCATTCAACGTAAGAAAAGTACGCCTCATGATTACAAAATTTGCACGCCTTGAATTTGAACTTTTTACGAAACCGTCTAAATCGGACTTTTTAAAAGTTCATCAAAATTGAATACCCGCAAAATTAACCTTAAATAATCGTAAGTCTCTAATTTTTGAGGCTACCAGATTCAGTGTTTTTTTTCAAGAAAAGAACTTAACGGTTTCAGGATAAACTCAATTGATTTTGGTGCAGCATAGCGGCGGCGTGTTTCTCTTAGAAACCGACTAACTTTTTGAAGGGCTTTAGCACGCGTCAGCCCGAGCCGAATGAAATTATAAATAAAAAAAGCCCCTCCGAAAAGGAGAGGCTTTTTTATAACTTATTGGTAAAATTAGAAATTAGAGTTCAAGCCATGAATCCGAATAAAGGGATCTTCCGAGAATCACCTTGGTTGTCTTGGCGTAATCCTGCATCTCTTTTGAAAGACTATCCATATCCGGTTCATCGCCGTCCATTATGCCGTAAATCAAATCCACGATATCCTGGCGCTTGCCCCTGGCAATCGCTATCATCACATCGTCAAGCGGATCGGCAATCACCGATTCCATTCCGTATTTCTGGAGCATTACCATGAAAGTCTGATTAAGGATCGGCCGCAGATGGTCGGGCGGACCGTTTGATATGTTCGACACTCCACATGTGCTCCTGGCACCCGGAGCAATATCCTGGAGCATCCCGTTAAATTCCATCAAGCTGATGGCCTGGGGCTGTTGGATATTAACCGGGGTTACGATCCCGTCCACCCAGATCTTTTCATTTGGAATGCCGGCCTCATTCGCAAAATATAACAGTTCAACGCAAAGGGCCGCCCGTTCATTCTCATCCCGCGGCAGACCTTCAGGACCCCACAAAAGAGCAACGAAATCCGCATTGTACTCTGCTGCCATTGGAACCATTTTTTCATAGCGCTCAGGTCTGCACATAATGGAATTAATAATGGGAGTCAGCTTGCAGACTTTTAGCCCGGCCTCAATGGCAGCGATGTTGGATGTGTCCAGAACCAGCGGTATATCGTCAACCACCTCCTGAATCGTTTCAACCACCCAGGGCATCAACTCGTGGCCGTCTTTTTTGGCCGGACCGAGATTAATGTCTATGTAATCCATTCCCTTTTCTTTTTGAAAAAGGGCTTCCTCCTGAATCGGCTTGGGATCACGCTCCTTAAATGCTTTGCCGATCTTTCTACCTATTACATTTAAACTTTCACCTATAAGTATCATACACCCTCCCTTTTTTATCGGTAACCGCCTGTTGTTACCGGGGCATGACCCCGCCAATCGAAGCTTTTACAATTAATTAAATGGGTTCTTCGAAACTTAAATCTTTCCGTTACACCCGGAATAATGGAATATTAATTATTAGATAAATTTACTAATTTAATAACTTTCCTGTCAAGAAGAATATTGCCGCTTTATTCTGCCCAATTCCCTTCACGGGAATGCTCATTCTCGCGATAAGCGGGCAATTATATAACAAAAAGAGGCAAATAGGTTTTGACAGTAATCGTGTAAGCAGGATGGATGGACAATCGTCCATCCATCCTGCTTTCTCAACCATTATTTTGATTTAAGAAATGCCGGAATATGGGCGGCCTCTCTGGGTCCCACGGTAATGGTCCAGCCCGGCAGTTCCTCTTCCACATCACCGGCAATAGCGGCCGCATAACCGGGTATAATCAGTTCCGTGTGCTTGACTTTATCCATAATGCCGCATTTTTTGACGAACATGCCCACATCATCGCCCGCAAATTTGCCGGCCGACCAGGCTGTCAGTACGGACAGACCTTCGGTATCTTTGATCAAGAGCCAGGACGGCACTTTGCTCCCTTCAATTTCACCGGATACGATAAAGTATGTCAGGGCAAAATTGGTGGTCACCAGGACCGGAGAGTTTTCATCGGGTTCACCGATCTCATAGATCCCTTCAGTCACGGTCATGGGTCTCTGGGGATCTGTGAAGATATTCAGCCGTTCAACCAGCAGGGAGAAAAGGCTGCCACCCCAAAAATTGGACAGAATCGTAATGCCACCGTATTTGGCGATAAACATTGCAGCGATCAAGGTTTCCATATCCAGGTTTGAAGCCATTTCACACGGGAATGTAATGGTGGGAAAACCCAACGCCCGGTTTCCCGACTTGAGCGCTTCGCGGCGGATGATCACCTGGTCCTGGAATGCCTGCTGGATCTCTCGGGAACCCGGATCCACGACAAGATCTTTGAGCCCCATTTCCGTGAGCTTGGTTGTCAAAGGAATCAACCCTTCAACAGAATCGGCTTTTACCGCCAGGGGCAGATCGTTATCCTTGGCCAGGGCGCCAAAATCATCGACATTACCCTCGGTTGCCGCATATATCAGAGGCCGCTTAAATTTACAGGCCTCGACGCCGGCCGTCATGACTCCAGTATCTTCCGACATCAATACCAGGTTAAACTCTGAAGTCTCGGCAATGGTTTTGGCCGCATTCGCAAAGGCATCCGCATCGCCGTTTACGTCCTTTAAAGCAATAAGTTCGGGTCTGAGATTAAAACCGACCCTTTCGAACTGAAAAGCGTTCCATGCCTTTAGCTTGCTTTCAAGATCGGACTCGGCAATATCGGATCCAATCACAGCGCCAATCGGGGTCGGGCTGTAAAACGTCTTTTCATGCCGATACATAACGGTCTCACCGCCGACTTTGGTCTTTCTGACACCTGCCCCGAGAACAACAGGACGGATGGGCGGCGCCGAAGCCTCGGCGAGCTGTTCCCTTGCCTCGTCGGATACATACGGACACTCGTCGAGTTCCGCCTTGCCCGATGCCAGATTCATGGCAAATGCAAGGCAGGTGGGAACACCACACTCCTTGCAGTTGGTTTTCGGCAGAAGTTTAAAAATCTGAATACCGGTTAATGCCATTTTTATCTCCTTATTCTATTCACACGTTTTAAGTTTTGAATGTTAACTTCTTAAATTTTGCCACTCAGACACCCAGGAACTAAGAAAAAAAATAAGTCCTTTATGCCTTCCCGCCTGCCGGATGGCGGGCGGGTGTGGTAAATATTTTTTGGTTCCCGCTTGTTCGGATCAGGTTTAAGGAGCAAAACTTTTCAGTGCTCCTTAAACCCATAGATACCGGTTATCCGATCAGCGGATCCATTGAAAGCGCCGGATGCCCGACTTTCTCGAGGAACGGTAGTATCTCCTCCTCAGTAGTGCCAACGGTTTCGTCGGCAATCATGTCGTAAAGGTTGGGGTATCCGAGCTCTTCACCTCGCTTTTCCAATCTCTCTTTAAGCTCTTCTTTCAGAATCTTGGGCATCCATACCATACGCAAGAGTCCGCCGTCGCCGGAGATGAACTTTCGCTGGATAATATTATACTTGGAATGGCCCACAAAACCGGGCGAAGAAGCGCCACCGCCCATCACACCGGCCAAAGTGGTAAATTTCATACCGCAGGGCGTCTCACCCATGTAGTCCCGGCCCACCGTCATGATACCGTTACAGGACGGAAGCATGGCGGCGATACATTCACAGCACCCGCAGGTGGTCATGGGATCGTGCACAATGGAGTAAAAATTGTAATGGGTGATATTACCCCTTGACGCTTTGTAAACAAAATCATTGATGCCCTTCCACTGGCCCAGCACAGGATCGAGACACTCGCCCTTTTCGATGGGCTGGTTCGGTCCGGTGGGGTTGATCTCATAAGACGCCTTGCAGTCCATCCAGTTGTAAGCGCCGCAGAGACCGGTTCGTTCCGGGCTCACCGTACACACATGGTTGGGGGCAAAGGACTGGCACAGGGTGCAGGAATAGTAAATTTCTTCTCCTTCGTCGGTCATGTTTTCGACCCGCTCGTCCCGGTGTTTATATTCCCCCCGGGCCCTTTTGGTCAATGCATCAACATCCTTTTGCTTGGTGTACAAGGTGACCTGCACTTTATCCAGGATATTTTCGAAATCCTGATGGAACTTGGCATGCAGAACCACACCGATATCCTTTAAGGTAAAGCCCTTTTCCATGGCGGACTTGCTGATACGGATCCAGGAAATATCCCGCTGCCCGATATGCATGATTCCCTGAATATAGTTGATCAGGTGATGGATCTGACGCTCCAGGATCGGTTCGAAATCATCCTGGAATTCACGGCCGGCAACCTGAATATAGACACCCAGCGGGAAGGTGTCTCCCTCTTTAA
This sequence comes from Deltaproteobacteria bacterium, assembly GCA_019308685.1. Classification (GTDB taxonomy): domain Bacteria; phylum Desulfobacterota; class Desulfobacteria; order Desulfobacterales; family UBA11574; genus S5133MH16. The sequence goes on along the minus strand of JAFDHQ010000076.1, from coordinate 1,341 downwards.
GATCCGTGACATCCGGACCGATTATTTCGACCTTACCGTCTTCGATCTCTTTCATCTCCGCCTTTTTGCAGAGCTCGGTACACTGGGTCTTGCCGCCCCCGCATTGCGCATACAGATCCTTGCCTCTGACCCGCTCGCCTTCGAAGGCCGGCCCGAATGCCAAGGGAATGTCGATTTCCGTGACATGAACTTTGAGCCCCCTAACTTCCACGGACCTCTGGCAGATCTCATCATGGGGCACATTGGCCACCACATGTTCGTAGGTACAAATACCGGTGGGCAAAATCTCGGGAATATCGGTATCCGCCAGGGTCGGGAATCCCCAGTTCACACACCCGGCCGCCGCACAGGCCCAGTGGGTTCCCACATGCCCCAGAGCATTAACGAATGCAAAGATTCTGTTTTTGTTATAAGCCAGAATCTTTTTATAATCGCCGGGCTCAACAGCACCGAAGGTCATGGCCGCCCGGTTGGCAAATCCCAACGCAAATATGGCCGATGAAATATCCGGACCAAAAGGCACGATGCGAGTGCCCCAGCCTATCTGAACACCGGCTTCCAGAAGCTGTTCGATGACCGATGTGCCCTTGTGACCGGCGGCACAGAAGATATACAGGTTTTTCAACTGGTAGTCCTCGACGATCATCTTGGCAATTTCAGGGTTGGGGGCTGCGCCCACAATGGCCGCAAAACCGGGCGCGGTGCCGTCCACAAATTCAACCCCTCTTTTTCTCAAGATAACGTCGTCGGCCGGACCCAGCCATAGTTTGCCGGCTTCCACATCCGGATCTTCCTGGGAAGGGTAATAAAAATCAGGATCCGTAACCGCACGAATTCCTTCTTTGATTTCATAGGCAAACAGCGCCGCCATACCCGCATCCAGAAGGGGGCCTAAGTAAGGCAGATGATTCACCCTTTTTATCTGAGCAGGCAGCAGCCCGCGGGCAAACGCCAGGGGTTCTTGCAAATCTTCCAATGTTTCAACTTTGTGGCCCAACAGTGAATAAATCACCGGCAGATAGTAACCGGTGTTGGGAAACTCAACCTTAGTGTCCGCATTATAGGTTTCAAGAGCCTTTTTCAATTCTCCCTCAACCTCTTCAACAACATTGTAGCCGCCTTGAATGGCAGCAAATGCGACTAATTTTGACATATTTTCCTCCTTCGTTGAGGATTTATTATTACCTCATAAAAATAGATCTCGAATGATTACACTTCCTGATAAGCCGCTTCCATTTCCCGGCGATCCGCCATATCCATAAGCACCCTTTCCCTGGCCTTGTCTATGCCCAGGGCCTTGCGCTTTTTGTCGATATGGGCGATCATCAACTGAGCGTGCTT
>JAFDHQ010000075.1 GCA_019308685.1 Deltaproteobacteria bacterium | reverse complement strand
GTTTACAAAAGAGACTTTCCCGGGGGTTACAGGAGTTCTCTTGTTCTGGCTATTGATACTTGCGCCCGCCTTGAAGACTACATATGTGGTACTTGCGGATTTGCAGAAAGTTATTTGGCAGATTTGAAGAAAGTAGACAAAATTAAAAAACACTGCGTTCTTATTACTTCTCAACAAAATGATGGCAAATAATAAGCTTGATGGCACTTCTCGCTTTGGAGCAGAAGTCTAAGCCAGAGCAGGTCAGCCAGGGGATCGGACCACGGTAACCAACCATTATAATTACAAAAATGTTTTAAAACAGGGCCTTAAACTGTCTTAAACCAATCTTTTCGGCCCCCAAAATGACCTTTTAAGCCAAATAGTATGACTCCGATATCCCCAAGACAATCCATTATAACCCCCTATATTCAATTGATACAAATCCTCATCGCAAATCCTTTTTATTAGGTTAAGATTAAAGCGATTGTTTTGAAATTGAATGGCTTTTCGAATATTTAACTTGATATGTCAAGGGTGATAACAGGGACCAGAGGTCAGGTGTAAGAAGTCAGAGATCAGCTTAAAAACAGATATTTAATTAGCCACAGACCCACATTTACCCTGTTAAAGCCTCCGAAGGGGGGCTGACCAGATCAGCGTTTACTGAATAAATTTAAGATAGTTTTCTTGATAGATGACCTCAAAAGCAGCATCCGGATAACCGGAAGTCCAGTCTCGGGGAATCTTTACGCGCTCCTTTTTCCATTTGACTTCGTAACCAAATAATCTTCCTTCTCTTTCTTCCACTAGATCGATTTCTTTTTTGTCATATGTTCGCCAGAAATATGAATTCGTTACCTTGCGTAAATATTCCTGTCTTTTCATCCGTTCTGTTATGATATAGTTTTCCCAAAGCTCACCCAGATCATTGCGCACGGCCAGTGGATTAAAATTTCCGATTAAGGCGTTACGAACCCCGGTGTCATAAAAAAAATAGCGTTGACTTTTTGTGATTTCTTTACGCAAATTTCTACTGAAACCGGAAAGCCTATATATAACAAAGACTTTCTCCAATAAGTCCAAATAGCGTTCCACCGTATTTTTGCTCATGGAAAGTTGCTTTCCCAATTCGGCGAACGACACCTGTTTGCCGATTTGAAACGCCAACAACTGTAACAAACGCACCAGTTTGTTGGCATAACGAATACCTTCCAGAGCTAGAATATCCTTGAACAGATAAGATTGAATGAGTTCACGCAAATAGTCTTCACGTCGCCTGTTGTCTCTTATAAGCACAACTTCCGGATAGGAACCGTAAATCAGACGTGATTCCAAACTCGCAGTTGTCTCGTGTCGCTTTTCAATCTTTGATATTTCCATTTGGGACAATGGAAAAAGTTTAAGGACATATTTTCTGCCGGTCAGCGGCTCGCCCACGTCTCGAGCCAGATCAAATGAAGAAGAACCTGTGACAATGACTTTGATTTCAGGAATATGGTCGACAATCAATTTGAGATTTAACCCAATTTTTTCAACGTACTGGGCTTCATCCACAACCAGTAGACGATGATTTCCGACAAAGTCGCGAAGGGTTTGAATAGACTGACTTTCAAGGTACTGTCGAACAATGATATCATCTCCGTTTACAAAAAGAACGCTATTGTTTTCACTTTCCAGATATTTTTTCAATAACGTTGTTTTGCCTACCCGGCGCGGTCCATAGATGACCATTACTTTACCCGGTATGATCAACTGCCGAAGATTTTCGATCTGTTTCTGGGGAATATACATTTTAAGGATCATCAAATTTAGTTAATAAATTGACTATATTTTACTAAATTCAGTCAGCTTGTCAACCCAATTCCGATAATAAAGGGCAAAATCCATTATTTTGTGCTTGTATGCTTGGATCGGACCTTGGAAAATTACCCACTGCTGCCATAATACACTGCAGATTGGTCCGTCCCGAAAGCCAGGTGAACAGTCTGGGAAAATTTTATGAAAGAATGAATAGAAAGTGTGCTTGCTAATTCCATACCAAGCGCTTTAGATCCAACACCGGGCCCTGCTTTTTGATTTGATTTTTCACCGGTACGATAATCATCCGAGATTTGCGAGATAGGTTATAGTTTAAACTTCCAGTTTTTTTTGGATGGTTGCAGAATGCGTTTTCTTTTATGGATACAGTCGATACAATTGCAGCCTTTTGTCAACGGGTGCCTGCCGATTTTTTCAGCCAGATCATAGCCGGCATTAATCATTTCGAAGACCATCTTGCGCTGCGTTGTGTGTGAAAAATTCCTTTTAATTTGATTTTTCATAGTGTAAACGGCCCGTTCTCATCGTCGTCACTGGAAGCCTGATCAAAGTACTTGTCGATAAGCTTTGTCTGGCCGAAACGATCTGCAAACAGGTGAATCCGGCTCATGTCAAGCGGTTCAAAATAGTCGGGCAGCAACCGGTTTCGGTAGAGCGTGATAAAAGTTGATATATCGGCTTTATCTTTTATGCTGCGATCCGGGTTGTTGGCAATAGCCATCATCTTTAATATGATATAGTCCGTGGGCTGAACCACAGGAACTTTTCCCAGCAATTCGTCTTCAACGAGAACACTGCGATTTAAAATATCCAATCCATCCCGGGTGTTGACGAACATAAAATCAATATAACCCATAGCCCCGAGTTCAGATTCAAATTGAGCAAACACATCCGTCTTTTGATAGCAGCTATATCCCAGTTTTTTCATTATTGAATCAAGTTCGGGCCACAAGCGACCTTCGGTGATCAGGTCAATGTCGGATGTAAACCTGGGAAAACCATACAATCCCAAGGCTATCGCTCCTACTACCGCAAAAGGAATCTTATTTTGGGTTAGATTTCGCGAAATGATCTCTAAAACTTTATTCAACTTTTCAGTCGGCACCTCATTCTCCCCCACATAGGATCCCTAAAATTATTTCCTTATTTGACCTCATTGGATGCTTTTCTTAAGCGATAAAACAATATCTATGCAAAAACAAGAAATTAATACACAATCTCAATTGTTAATCTATCCATCATTATACCATAGCGTGCATTGGGCCGGGCACCCACCGAGGCAATTTCAAGCTCTTTCAAGGCATACGGGCCGAGCACCCGCTGAAGCGCTCCTTTTATTTTACTCTTGTACCAGGCTAACCCCACCCGCCACCTCCTGGCGTTTCAATCCGGAGACGATCTCCTTTTTTTAACGGTGCGGAAAATTTACTCCCTTTTTTTTCCACTCGATTTTTCCTGATGAGAACATTTTTTCCCACGGCCCCGGGGGCTCCGCCAAAGAGGCCGTACGGCGGAGTTTTTCTTCTCTCGGACAGGACCGTCACATCCACTTCGGAAAGCAGTTCGATCTCCCGGACAATGCCGTCTCCTCCCCGGTGAAGGCCTTGTCCGCCCGTGCCGCGGCGTATGGAATACTCGGTGACCAGGAAGGGATAACTGTATTCAAGGGCTTCTACGGGGGTGTTCAGCGTATTGGTCATATGACTGTGAACAGCACTTTCCCCATGGCATTCCGACGATGCTCCCATTCCTCCCCCAATGGTTTCATAATATGCAAACGGCTTTTGGTTTCGAAAATCCATACCCCCGATGGTCACATTGTTCATGGTCCCCTGTGCGGCGGCAGGAATCGTATGGGGCAACGCCTTTGAAAGGGCGCCCAGCACCACATCCACAATCCGCTGAGACAATTCTACATTTCCCCCGGACACAGCGGCCGGAAACCGTGCGTCCACAATGGTTCCTTTTTGGGTCAAGACGGTGAGGGGTCTCAGGCATCCGGCATTGGTGGGAATATCTGCTAAGACCAGCGACCGAAACACATAAAGAACCGCGGACAGGGTAATGGCGTATACGGCATTGATACTCCCCCGAACCTGGGCGTCACAGCCGCTGAAATCCAGGGTAACTTCATCTCCCTGAACAACGATTTTTACACGGATTTTTATCCGATCATCCGAAATCCCGTCATCATCCATAACGTCCTCAAAATCGTAAATTCCGTCCGGAATTTCCCGGATCGTCTTTCGGGTCAGCCGTTCCGCATAGTCCATCAGACTGCCGGCATAGAACCGGACCGTCTCCAGACCGTATTTTTCTATGAGTTCCCTGGTTCTGCGCACACCCGTGATATTGGCCATGATCTGGGAAGCAAAGTCGCCCTCACGTTCCATGGGTGTCCTGACATTATTCAATAAAAAATCCATGAGTTTTTTATCGATGTTCCCTTTCTCAACCAATTTCAGAGGTGGAATAATCAGGCCCTCCTGGAAGATTGAAGTGGAAAGGGGCATGGAACCGGAGGTCATGCCTCCCACATCCGCATGATGCGCCCGGTTGGCCACAAAGAAAGCTGGTGCCGGTTCATTGGCAAATACCGGCGCCACAAGAGTGATATCCGGCAGGTGGGTACCGCCCTTAAACGGATCGTTTAAAATGACCATATCCCCTTTCTGTAAGGTTACACTCTCAATGGCCGCCTTGACCGACAAAGGCATGGAACCCAGGTGGACCGGGATATGGGCCGCCTGGGCGATCATTGCTCCGGTGTGATCGAAAACCGCGCACGAAAGGTCCCGCCTCTCCTTTATATTGGGTGAAAATGCCGTCCGTATCAGGGTCACCCCCATTTCCTCTGAAATGGAAGCAAACCGATTTTTAAAAACTTCCATCAGGATCGGATTGACGGTCATCTCTCTCCTCCGTCTTTCAAGTCCATAATTATATTACCATACTCATCCACAAATGCACCGGCAAAGGGTGGAATGACAATGGTAGAAGAATATTCTACCAAAACAGCAGGACCATGGATCCGGTTTCCGCTGTTCAGTTTATGCCGGGCCATTATCTTCGTTGGCATCCGTCTTTGATCAAATACCACCGGCTTCTCTCCAATAAAGGCTTCGGAGGGAGGTTCATCCCCCATTTTTTTATGCTTTTGAAATCGTGGTTTTTCCGGCACCCCCCTTGCCCGAAGCCGGATATTGACGATTTCAACGGGCTTGTCCGGGTTTCTGTATCCGTAAGTTTTTTCGTGACCTGCGTGAAAATGTTCAACATAATTCTCATTAAAAGGCACGATAATTTCGTACGACTGCCCGTGATAACGCATGTCCAGATATCGTTCGAGCATGATGCCGCGATCAGGAATTCCCTCGGCCCTGAGATCTTCCTGCCCTTTGGTTTCGATCTCCTCAAACCCTTCGGACAATAACTGAAACGTAACATTTTCCTGCTTCTTCATTATGGTCAGAGAATAGTCTTTTATCACGTCGGCCATAAGCATTCCCATGGCCGACAGGATGCCCGGGTTGGAAGGCAACAGCACTGTGGGTATATTCAAAAGCCTGGCCAAAAATGCCGCATGCATTCCCCCGGCACCCCCAAAGGAAAAAAGAGTGAACTCCCGGGGATCATATCCCCTTTCTATCGAAATCACACGTATGGCCCTCTCCATGGCGGTGTTGGCCACGTCCAGAATCCCTTGGGCCAGTTCTTGGGGTGAAAGCCCGATCTTCTGTGCCATGTTTTCAAAATACAAAGGGAGTCTTTTCTCCGTCAAGGCCATACCGCCCCCGAGAAAATGCTCCGGAATCAGTCTTCCCAGATAGAGATTTGCGTCGGTCACCGTAATTCTGTCCCCTTTTCCGTAACAGATAGGCCCGGGGTTCGCACCGGCGCTCTCCGGACCCACCTTAAGAGCGCCTCCCTCATCAAAAGAAACCATGGAGCCGCCACCGGCGCCAACCGTATGAATATCTATCATCGGGACCTTTACGGGGTAACCGGATATATGGGTTTCAAAGGCCAAAGACAGGTTCCCGTCTATCAGGCTGACATCAGTGGATGTGCCTCCCATATCGAAAGTAATGAGTTTAGAATATCCGGCCATCTTACCGATCTCATAGGCGCCCACCGCCCCGCCCGCAGGACCGGATAGAATCGTTTTTACCGATTCGTTCATGGCCGTCTCAGCCGAAATACTTCCCCCGTTGGACTGCATGATCCCCAGTGAATCCTTTCGGCCCAGTTCCTCAATAAGGTGTCCGATGTATCGCTGCATTTTCGGGGAAACATAGGCGTTGATAACCGTTGTGGATGTTCTCTCAAATTCCCTGAATTCAGCAAGAACCTCATGCGAAAGCGATAGTTGTAGCCCTAAAGGCGCCAGTAATTCCCTTATCTTTTGTTCATGACTCGGATTCACATAGGAAAAAAGAAAGCAGACGGCCACCGACTCAACGTCAAGGTCCTTGAGGCGTTCGCCCACGGTTTCAGTCTTTCGGATATCCAGAGGTATCAGTTCTTCGCCCGTCTGAAGGATTCTTCCCGGAAGGCCGAATCTCAGATCTGATGGAATGATGTGAGGCGCCTTGCGAAAGGAAAGATCATACAATCGGGTGCGGTTCTGGCGACCGATTTCTATAATGTCCTCGAATCCTTTATTGGTGATCAATGCGGTTTTGGCTCCGTTTCTTTCGAGAATGGCATTGGTGGCCACCGTAGAGCCGTGTATGATCTGTTTTTTCCTTCCGTGTGCCAAATAATTAAGCCCGTTAAGAACGGCCTCTGCGGGATTTGACGGGGTGGAGAGTACTTTGTAAACGCCCCACGTTTCACCTTCCTTGTAAACAAAATCGGTAAATGTTCCCCCGGTATCCACACCGATAATCATTCGTCCCTCCGGTTAGCCATCTTAGGTCTATAATACCAATGTGAGCAAAGCCGACGAAACCGCACTGAAAATGGAAAAATCGTCAGTACCATGGCTGAAAACGCCAATTGAAGCGGAGAAAACCAGTCAAGCTTGCGGCTGGAGGTGATAATTCGATGGGCTGAGATTATTTTAAAGGCCATATTGTGAGTGCTGCCCCAGGATCTCAAATCATATGAAAACCAGATTTCTTCACCGGCATATACGTTTTCGCTAAAGCCTCCGATGGCTTCAAAGCCGTCCCGCCGACAGAAGATGAAACATCCCGCCGCAAAACAAAATGTTATGGAAATCCAGTTCCACAAACCCAAAATTTTTCGGGAAAAAGCGGAAATCGGTTTGTCGAAGTCCACGAGGCATCCTCCGCCACAGCACCTGCCGCCGGAGAGATGATGCCATGCAGTTTTCAGCAGGACCGGCACAAGAAAAGTATCCGCGTCAAGGAATATGAAATAGCGGCCTCTTGCTATGCTTGCACCGGTATTCCGAGCCCGGGAAATCTGGTTGACCGGTTCAAAAACGATTCGGGCGTTGTGCCGGCAAGCCACTCGGGCAGTTCCGTCCGTAGAGTTGTTGTCTACAACGATGACTTCTCCGGACACATCCAACGTTTCCATGGCTTTTTTCAGATATGGAAGGGTTCGGGTCAGCCACTTTTCCTCATTATAAGCGGGAATGATGATGGAATAGCCGGGGGTCATATTCATATGTTGACTGTTTCGTAAAAAGTCAAAATACGACTTTTTACGGACGTTTTAAGTTTTAGGTATTAAGTATCTATTCCAGAACCCATTATTCCAGCATTCCAGCATTCCAACTGGGGTGAAGCTTCTAACTTATTGAGAAGATACCACCTATCCATAGCCCGGATATTTCACGAGTTCGAGGCGGTCATTTGCAAGGCATTCAAGGGCGCAGCCGTAGTAGACTACTGCAAGTCCTTGATAATGCAGCAAATGAGCTCGCCCGAAGGGTGAAAATTTTCATGAAATATTCGGGCTAGACGGCCTCGATGGTTGAAGGGGGCTTGGGCGCTATGTTGTACGTAACGCTTACAATGCCCGGAACATCTCGGATAATCTCGCCGGCGAGGTTCTCGAGAATTTCGAACGAAAGCCGTGTCGGTGTTGCGGTCCGCGCGTCCACGCTTTCCCAGCAACGCACCTCGATCTGCTGGCCGAAATCACGCTCACCATCGCGCATGCCAGTGACGCGGTCTTCATGAAGTATCGCCATGTACTGAAATGCACCGGTGCCCTTGAGCAGACGCTCCACAATCCCGGTTGCCTTTCGGACCGTTTGGATGCGTTCCTGGGTCACTTCCCCGATCACCCGTGCCGCGAGGGCCGGTCCCGGGAAGGGGATGCGCTCGAACTCGAATAGCTCTGCCGGAAGCCCTAAGGCCTTGCCGACCTTTCTTACACCGTCTTTACGAAGCCGAATAAGCGGCTCGATGATACGGTAACCGAAAGCTTCCTTGGGATCGATGCCCAATTGCTCAAACACATTGTGCTGCCGCTTAATCCCTGCAACGGTCTCGTCGATATCGGTCAAAATAGTACCCTGGATAAGGTGTTTTGCTCCGCTTTGTTTGACAATGCGTCCGAATACATCTTTGTAAAAGGACTGGGTAATGGCCTCGCGCTTTTCTTCCGGATCCGTGATTCCTTTGAGCGCAGCAAAGAACTCTTTTTTCGCATCCACGACTTCAACCGTAACGCCCAGCTTTTGGAAAAGACCCACGACCTGTTCCGGTTCTCCCTCCCGCATAAGGCCGTTTTCGATAAAAACGGTCTTGAGACGCTTGCCCAACGCCCGATGGCCGAGCATGGTAACTGTCGAAGAATCCACGCCTCCGGAAAGGGCATTAATCGCCATCCTGTCCCCAACCGTGTGCTGGATCTCTTTGACCTTATCATTAATAAAATTCTCTGTGTTAAGCTCCTGCGCAGTAATTTCCTTAGTCATGTGCATAGCTCCTTTTTAGCAGTCGGGATGTTTTCTTTATAAAGTTTTGGAAATAGCGTAATGAATAATCGGCAGCGAAATCATACAGTGTTTGAATATATTAGGAATCTTTAAGATAGAACAGCGATATGTTGTGTCCGAAATTTAAATGCTTGAATTGGGTAGTCATATAACCTATTTTTTTAAAGCCAGATTTTCTGTTCTATCTCTCCGAACCCTTGCAAACCCCTTTTTTTATCGCCAAATTTAGATTTATACAATCCCCTAACTCACAAGCCCGTTTCCAATCAGAACAGGCCTTTTTCTTATCATCCAATTTCATCATATAGACAAACCCCCGGTTGGAATATGCTTCGGCATATTTCGGGTTTAAACGAATGGCTTCGTTAAAATCCTCTATGGCTTTCTGATGCTGGTTTAAATTACCATATGTAACTCCTCGTTTGTAATAATATTCGGCATTGTTCGGATCAAGTTTGATGGCTCGGCTAAAATCCTCAATGGCTTGATTATATTTTTTTAATTTGACATTGGCAACTCCCTGTTTGATATATGCTTCTTTTGTTTTGTCACAAGCCGTAATGGCAAATCCAATGATAGCGCTTAGAACCAAAATAAAAACACATAAACAAAACTTTCGCATGCTATCCTTCCTTCCATAAAAATATTTTTTGTGGTTTTGATTTTGATCACCCAGGATAGGTTTTACCTCCCACGACATGCAATACACTTGATCTCAACTTTGGCATCCTTGGGCAGTGCACTGACCTCCACCACGGCCCTGGCCGGTCGATGCTCTGAAAAATATTCGGTATAAATTTCATTAAATTCAGCAAAATTCCCCATGTCGGTGACAAAAACATCGACCGCCGTTACACAGTTAAGATCGCATCCTGCAGCCAGAACAATCTGTCGAAGATTCTCCAGGGCCCGGCGTGCCTGGGGCGCAAAATCGGAGCTTACCAGTTCCCCGGTTTCGGGTTGCATTCCGAGCTGCCCGCTCACAAAAAGCCAGGAGGCAACCTCTATACCTTGTGAATACGGGCCGATGGCGGCCGGCGCTCGATCTGTTTGAATCACGTTACATTTCATGATACTCTCCCTCTTTATTACCAGTCATAGAGAATTTCCCAGTTTTCCTTAAAAGAAGTGTCTTCCTGCGTGTAACGATAGGACAGGGTCTTATTTTTGCCGGAATTATTACTGATTTCTTCCCCCCAGTACCGAATGTAGATTGCCGGAATCATGCGGGGATTGGCATCAGAACTCCCCGAAGCAGAGGGTTCTTTGACCCACATCTCTTTTTGCTCTATTACCTTCCATATACTGCCGGAGACTTTGCTTCTTACCCTTTCACCGACATGAGGAAGCTCCAGTTTATCCCGCAATTCTTTGAATCTGTATACCGAAAGTTCACCGTAATCTAGAATTCTTTCGCCAAAAATCATAATGCCGATGGCGCCAATGGGCGCGGTCAGAAGAATGGATAAAACCGCTACTGCCAAAATAACCTCTCCCGAGGCCACACCCGCAGCAAGGGGCACCGCTCCGATAGCGGCCTGGACAGTTGCTTTGGGGATATAAGCCACCACGCAAAAAAGTTTCTCTTTCCAATTAAAAGGCGTTCCAATGAGCGACACATACGTTCCAACACTTCTAAAGACAAGACCGATGAAAATAACCAAAGCTCCGGACAAGCCTGCTTTCCAGGCCACGTGAATGTTCACCTGAGCCCCTACCAATACAAAAAGCAAAAGTTCTGCAAATATCCATAGTTTTTTTAATTTCTGAGAAATAATATGGGCGATGGGTTCGGATTTTTCCAAAATGATAAAACCGATAGCCATAACACCCAAAAGGCTGGCCACGGGCACATGTTCTTCACAAACCGCTTCCAGCCAGGTAAGAACGATGGCAACCCCCATAACCAGCATGGTCCGTTTTGGAGGACGCCAGTCATATTTTTTGAAAAGGTGATATAAAAAATATCCGGGAATGAGTCCGACGATAATTCCAAGAACAATAGAAATGGGGATTGCTCCCAGCCTCATCAGAATATTTGTCTGTTCCCCACCGTACATGCCCAAAAATACGGTGAACAGAACAATAACAAAAACATCATCCAACGAAGAAGCCCCGAGAATCATCGTGGGGATCGCTTTTTTTGCCCCCCGCCCTCGATCCATAAAGTCAATCATAAGGGGCACCACAACGGCCGGAGATACCGCGCCCAATATACTGCCAAGGATGGCGGCCTCAAGATAGGTGATATGGAGAAGCTTGGGCGCCACAAGCATCACTCCGCCGATTTCAAAAACAGCCGGAACCGCACTCATAATAACCGCCGCACGTCCCACCCGGTTCAAAGCATCCCGGCGAAGTTCAAATCCGGCCCTAAGCAAAATGACGATCAGTGCTATTTTTCTGAAATCCCCGGAAACTTTCATCATTTCCGGTGACATAATATTCAATACAAAAGGACCGGCCAGGACCCCGACGATGAGCATGCCTATCAGACCCGGTAATTTCAGGCGTTTAAACAGATAATCGCCCCCTAACCCCAAAATGATAATGAGCGCCAAGCTGAAAGCCATGTGATCCTCACTTTTTTTCGTTGTATCCTTACTTTTGCAAACAAGCTCCACCGGATGCAAAAATACGGTTTCAAAAACTTTTAAAAAATTGGATGGATACTGTCAAACGCTTTTTCTGTTTGCCCTTTTGACTTTTGGGTTTTCATGATAGTATAGAAAAAAAAACCTTTAACGAGAAAGAGGTCTCCATGAGACGATGTAATGCATTTTTTATTCTGCTATTTGCACTCTCTTGTTTTGCGTGTGCAGGAGGAAACTCGGCGAAAAAAATACCCGAGCACATAACCGCCGGCACCAAAGAAATGGCCGGGGGAATCGCCCGGTATAATAAAGGGTGTTACCAGGACTCCCTTGAATACTTTTTCAAGGCTCACGAGCTGTTTGTTGCATCTGATCAATTAAGCGGTATTGCCATGAGTCTCAACAATATCGGAAACGTTTACAGAATCACGGGAGATTTTGACAGCGCGTTGCTTTTTTTTGATGAGGCGTTTGCAATATACTCTGATATGGGTGACCCCCTGGGAGGGGTGCAGGTGCTATCTAACAAAGTTGCCACACTCATAGACGGCGACAGGCTCGAACAAGCGGAGAAAGTTCTTAATATTGCAGAGGAAATGGCCAAGAAAAACCGGATACTGTTTGCCCCGCTCCTCACGAACAAAGGAATTGTCTTTATCAAAAAAACCGAATACCGTCGTGCTGAGGAGGTGATGCAAACGGCTCTTTCCAATACAGATCCGGAAAACCTTTTAGAATTTGCAGCCGTAAACTTCGCTCTCGGGAAACTTATGTTTGAAACTCAGCGCTATGAAAAAGCCGTCGACTTCTTTAAAACGGCCCTAACAGCAGATCGTCTAATCGGTTTTAATAAAAGTATTGCCGACGATCTTGACGCAATCGGATCCGCCTATTTAAAACTGGAAAAAGACGAGCTTGCCATTAATTTTCTTAAACGATGTGTCGAGATTTACGCACTCATGGGGAATCATAAAAAAGTACAAAACATTATGGAAAAACTGGAAAAGGCTTCGGAAAAAACCGGGATTGATTTAACGATTACAAAACATTTTATAAACCGATGGCTTGAAGGAAAAGTTTTAGAAAGCATCTGCGAATAAGACCATCTCCCACCAAATAAGGTCTTCGACCAGCAAAAGTTGATGATGCTTGAGTCCGAGATAACCCTCACCGAATGGTACATTTTTCGAGAAAACGATCCAATTGAGATTCCTGTTGGGGCGTCATTTCCCCAAATTGCACACCTAACTGCCTGGTTTTTAAGTGGCCGGATGAGGTCTCACCGGGTTCATGGGAAACCCACACCGTCTTAAACGGTATATTCTTCAAATAGGTAAAACAGATACTATCTTGAATAAATAACACATCTAATTCAAATGGTTCATTTGATTCGCCATTTCTATCGATACAACGAAAGGCAAGACCGCCTTTGCTGATATTTATGATTTGACAATATTTATGAGTTGTTGCAAGAGCATTAATCGGTCTGATCATAGCTATTGCACCGTTCTTAACCTTTAACCGTTCATGCTCCCCTCGCTTTGTAAACTCTTTTACATCGGTCATAGTTAAAGATCCTATCTTTGGATTATTAAAATCTTTGCCTTTTTGCTTTTAATATTCATTTCATAACGAGCCATTTCTAATTTAACCACTTCTTCAATATCTTTGGGCAGGACTCTGATCTAACCCCATTCAACATCCGTGCCACAATCTGTTCTGCGCTTATAAAATATCAAATTTTAATTTTTTACAGTTAGTTATGAAATTTATTTCTAAGGAATGGAAAAGTATAGATGGCAGATGAGATGAACAAATGCACATAAAAATGTGCATGATGCACTGTTTTTTGTGCATGACGCGGGTGGTTGAAGATTTCTGCTAACTATTATAATAGATTGGGACATAAAAATATTGACAACTTTAAATTTCAATTTATTTTTAATGACTAAATGGTTCACTAATCATAATTGAATAAGGATAGTTATAGCCCCATCGAACATATTATGAATTTCTATGCATCCAAAAAGATTTTGAGTATCAGGAGAGGTTCTCATGTCAATGACAACACATTTAAAAGCATCGGAAAAATTTGAGATTCAAACATACAAACAGCCAAAAGATATAGCAACATTGCTGAGAACACACGTCGCCTTTTCAGGGTCTCCCCGAAAAAAAGCCGGCGACCCCGGAAAAATCATTCTTCTCGCCGATCCATTTAGCACCAATACGTTCTATTATGAATTCAATACTGAGGATATTTCTTATGCCGAAGAACTTCCCAGCCTGACAAGCCCTACCGGGGAAACCATTACCATGGTTAGGATATGGGTGAAGAAAATGAGCATCGGAACCCGATCCTTCCCTTTCAGGGTGGAAGACACAGACTAAATATAACCAGATCAACCTTAATCTTTTTTTTGGGGGGCCGGCAGAGTCAGTTTGAAAATCACCACAAAGGCAAGAATAATGATCCCGACGAGTCCCAGCCGACTGATGATTTTCAAGGTGGGAGTATCGCTGATACAAGGATCTATTAGCGGAACATGTAATGGCGGATAATCTGGAGAATAGGGGTCAAGCTCAACAGATTTACGAAAATTTGCATCGGACAGCTCATCTTGTCCCAATTTCCGGTAAATTTTGGCCAGGGTTGCATAAGCTCTGGCCGTGCTTTGCTGATCCTTCTGCAACTGAATAACCATGTTGGAATCGCGGACCGCCTCTTCCAACATTCCTTTAATACGGTATGCCTTTGCCCGATAACTATATGCACTTGCCAGTTGTGGGTCCAGATCAATGGCGTGACTGAAATTGTCAATGGCCATCTCTAATGATTTGTTGAACTCGGGTACCTTCTGCTTACCGAGATGAAAAGCCAGGTTTTTTATCTCTGTGGAATACCCTTCGCCATAATCCTTTTTAAAGTAGGCAAGACCCCGCATCAGATAAGCTTTCACCGCATTGGGCTTTAGCTCTATAACTTTGGTATAATCCCGAACGGCCTTATCGAACTGGCACTGTAAGTAGTAGTGTATCGCTCGTTTTTCATAGGCCTCCGCCAGGTTCGGGTTCAACTGAATCGCTTTTGTGAAGCACTCGATCTTTTTGTAGGCCAAAGAGCTATTGAGACCACGGTTGTAAAACTCTATGGCGTCCTGACCCCAGGCCGCTGAAACGGCCAGGCACAGATATACCAGTGTTGCAATATTTATTTTTTTCACAGCGTTTATCCTTCGTGACGGGAGAAGGAGGACCCTTTGTTTTATTTCTCAATGACCTTAACCTTAACTAACTAGTGTCCATCCATAAATGGTAGATTTTGGTTTCCGGCAAGGCCCCAGCGAGTTTTCAACCTCCCCGAAAACATCACGGGATCTCCGACAGGCATAGCGCGCTATTTCGAGGATTGAAAACGAGCGAGAACGCCGCCGGAGGCCGAAAGATGCCGTTTATGGATGGACACTGAGGAATTTCTTTCCGGCAATAGGAACACCAGGTTGTACTAAAAACCAACAGGACGCCTTGCCCTTTGTAATTACTTAATTTTATCTTATTGCCGTTAAGGTCTTCAAGTGCAAAATCAAATGATACATAACCATAATCTAAATATTCCTTTCATATTCACCTCACTTGACCACGAATTTTTCAGCATTTGTTCAAACTATTATTTTTTTAACGTGCTGAACGATGTTCCGTATTCATGTAGGCCGTTGTTTACAAATATCACGTATTCATTTGAAAAACAAAAAGGATTTTACATTCCGACAAACCAAATGATATGGTCTTATGCATATCAATAGTGCCGACCATCTTTGGATCGTTTCAGGATCGGCGCGGATGTCAGAGGGCAGATGGACCATGGCGACAATCGACAAAAACATCGACGAATCGGAAATTTTAAAATTCGAGACCGCGGCCTCCCGCTGGTGGGATCGTGAAGGAGAGTTCAGCGCCCTGCACGACATCAATGAAACCCGGGTCAGATACATCAACGCCCGGGCCGGCCTTGCCGGCAAGCAGGTGCTCGACATCGGCTGCGGCGGCGGTATTCTTTCGGAGGCTATGGCGAAAATAGGTGCCCAAGTAACTGGAATCGACGCCGGCAAAGGCCCCCTCGAGATCGCCAGAAATCACATGGTTGAAAAAGGATTGAAAATCGATTACCGGCAAGTTACCGCCGAAGCCTTTGCCGTATCCCACTCTCAGCGCTATGACATCGTCACCTGCCTGGAACTGCTCGAACACGTTCCCAAGCCATGGTCGATAATCAACGCCTGTAAAAATCTGGTCAAGCCCGGCGGTCATGTGTTTTTTGCAACCCTCAACCGCAATCCACTATCATACCTGCTGGCGATTCTGGCTGCGGAATATTTTCTCGGGCTGGTACCCAAAGGAACGCATCGGTACAACCGGTTTATCAAACCTTCGGAGATGATCCAATGGGCCCAAGCGGTCCAACTGACCTTAAAGAACGTCTCCGGGCTTTTATACATTCCCCTGTTACGCCGCTGCATTCTCGGCGGACCGCCCTGCGTGAACTATATGGCGCATTTTATGCAGTTTGGCGAGACATCTCTTGATGAACTCGTAAAAGGTCAACTTCAAGACGTCGCGAATTCAGTGGAATGAAGAGTACTAATATACGCCGCAGTGAACACGAAATGAAGCGCGGCACAGAAATTGGACTTTTTACGAAGCCGTCATCTCTTGATATGAAATCTCCCACAGTCCTGCATTAGCTTTTGCATGTTCAATTGTCATGCTCACAATATTACCTTTGTCATCAATGTCTATATAGATGTTTTCACTTATCTCTTTTGTTTCATAGACATCTTTATCCGTAAATTCCACATGAGCTGTGTCCGTATCAGAAAATTATTTTACCTTCATACCGTTAACATCTCAATAAATTTTATTAATATATTTAGGCTATTATGATTAAAGCAATGGGACATGTCAAGACCCGACGGGGTTAGACGGAAGTGTATGTCGTATTTCTCTCACTATATCCTTCTCAGGCAATCTATGAATCGTGAGCATTCTTTTTTATAGCTTTAGGAGGTTTGCGCCATGAATTATTCTTAAAATAAAAACTGAGTTGTCTATGATACGATAAACGATCCGGTATTTTTTATAAATTAGCTGTCGATAGTCGGTGCCAAAAAATTCATTTTCGCGGATCAATGGATGGCGATTGGGAAAAGTCTCAAGCGAATAAACCTTTACTTCTAATTCAAGGACAAAATTTACAGCGTTATTAAAACTGTCGGCTGCAATATAATAAAAAATACGTTCCAAATCTTTTTGTGCTTGATGGGTTAAATTAACCTGATATGTTTTTGTCACGTTTAAATTCCTTGAAGAAGGCTCTTGATTCTTTATAGCGATTGTTGCTTATATCTTCTTCCGCCGGCATAAGAAGTTTAAGTAAATTAAATGCATTTATAATTTTTTCATATTCCTTTGCATCTATAAGCACGGCCTCGGCTTTTCCATTCACCGTTAAAACAACAGGTCGTTTTGTTTTATGAATTTGTTTCAGGACCGAGTTCGTATTTCTCTTTAAATCGGTAATGGAACGTATATCCTCAGTTATACTTAATGTCATTTTATCACCTCATAATTATTTATTTCAGCATGTTATTTAATATTTTTAATATGCATTATTTAATGATAAAAATCAAGCTTATTTTGTGTTGAGAGAGAGGTGTGCGAAGTAATACCTTGAGTATTTTGAGGATTAATCCGCCACCAAACTTTGGCGGGTTAAAATTTGAGCCTGTCGAAGCGAAGCGTAGATCCCGCTCAGCAGGGACTTAGAAATTGGGCAAAAGGGGGCGTTTTGCAAAGGTCTCAGGTGTTGGTTAACTGTTTACCAGTTTTTTGATTTCATCCAGCAGCGGCGGCTTTAATGTTCGCCATTTGGGCTGAATGGCGTTTCCATCGTGCCATGTAAATTCTACAGCATCAAATTTTTCCGAAATCAAATATTTATCATCAACACCATATGTATGCTCCGGATAATATTCTATCCAGAGCATGCGGTGGGGATCGATGTTAAACTCCTTCGCAACCAGGGTGGCAACATGGCTGGTGGCGCTCCTTACCTCCATTTTACTGTCCGGAACATCTGATACTATCACGATAATGGGCCTTAAATGCATCAGATCATTTTTAATCCCCTTTTTCAGGTCATAAATCCGGAGTCTGCACTTACCGCTTCCGAGCATGAGTTTGCCGCCCCAGCCGTGCCATGAAAATATATCATCGTGTATTAACATAGTCTTTCCAGGGAAAGCGCTTACCGTGTGTGCCCGGGTATGTCATAAGTGGTGCAGCTGCCGCTCGGGCAGGTTCGGGTCTGAGATTTAACCTTGCCTGACCCGGAACCATAGCCCATGGCGTAGCTGGTGGTGCTCAGAACCCGCACAAGTTCCTCGCTGCCGCACTTCGGGCACTTCAGTTCAATTTCTTCATCTTGATTCATGATCAGTATCTCAATAAATTCCTCGCATTTTAAACATTTGAACTCGTATATCGGCATTTATATTCTCCTTTAACTAGTGTCCATCCATAAATGGTCCAAGTCTCTGCGTTATGCTCAAAAGATTAATTCGCCAAAGTTCGGTGGCGAATAAATCCTCGGAATATTAAACATATGCCTGCCTGCCCCGTAGGTCCGGCAGATCGTACCGGGTTGGTTATTTTTTTCACATGCCTTGATCTTGAACAAAAATCCTCATTTATGGATGGACACTGAATATTTTATTGAATATCTTTTATCATCTTTTCAAAATTGTCAAGATTGACGTTTTCGTAAAAAGTCATATTTTGATGGCAAAGTAAAAAGTTTCAAATTCAAGGCGCGCAAATTTTTAGGAATGAGACGTACTTATAGTACATCGCAGTAACGAGGAATGTAGCGCAACGCAAAAGTTGGACTTTTTACGAAGCCATCAAGATTTACCATCTATGGGCAACGTTACCTCAAATACGGCGCCCGGTCCGTCACTGTGTCTGAGTTTTAGCGTTCCGCCGTGTTTCCGGACGATTTCATGGCAGATGTATAATCCAAGGCCGGTTCCCTTGCCAACCTCTTTGGTTGTAAAAAAAGGCTTGAAAATGTCCTGCCGGATAGATTCGGGAACACCGGGTCCGGTATCTTTGCAAGAAAAAACCACCCGACTTTTATCAGGGTCAAACCAGGTATCCAGATAGATGACTCCCCGGCTATGGATAACAGACTGAATGGCATTTTGAATAATATTCAGTGCCACCTGACCCAAATTGGCAAAATTCCCCTGAATTTCCGGAAGGTTCCGGTCATAATTTTCTACAATTTCGAGACCGTGATGTTTATACTGGTTGTACATAATCCGTAACGCGTCTTCCACCACCGAATTGATGCTCACCGCTTCCGAATAAGTCTGGGTCTGTCGGGAGAGACCCAGAAGACTCGCCACAATGGACTTGGCCCGGCCAAGTTCCTTATCGGCAAACTTGAGATCCTCTATCAAGTCCAGGTCTAAAGGATTCTGTTGATCCCACTGCTCAATATCTTCTATGGTGGCCTGAACCAGACTGGTAACGGTTGTCAACGGATTATTCAGTTCATGGGCAACGCCGGCAACCAATTGACCGAGTGCGGCAAGGCTTTCCGAGCGGATTAACATCTCCTGGGTTCGTTCCTTTTCAGAAAGGGCATGTTTGAGATCTATGGTCCTTTCTTCGACCTTTTTTTCAAGATTCTCGTTCAGGTCATCGAGCAACTTATAGGAACGGGCATTCTCAATAGCCAGAGAACTCTGTCCGGCAAGTGTTTCAAGAAGATCCATATCTTCACGCGTAAAAAGATCCCCGGAAAATTTCTCCCCCAGAACAATAAATCCGTTCAGGTTTTCCTCAAAGATCATTGGTAGAACGATTTCTGCTCCCAATGTATCCATATCTTTGACGATATCCGGTATCTCGGACGCTGAAATCTTTTGCTTAAGATTTTTTCTCATAAAGAGCTGCCGATGATTTTTCATGACTTTTATCATTGGAGTGTCCGTGTTTATTAAAATGGAGCGCCCCGGGTCAATCAGTTCCCCGCGGGAAGAAAAATGCGTAAAACTCGAACCGGATGTATCCCGTAAAAAAAGGGCACAATGACGAACCTTCATGGTATCAACAATCGTATCCATCAGAAGTTTTCCGATTTCCTCATAATCGAGCACGGATACGATCAACTGGCTGACCCGTTTGATGGTTTTCTGATAGTCATATTTGCCTTTGTAGAAGATACGGTCGATAACCACCTGTATTTTTGATTTTAGCGGTCCGAAAACAAAAGCGATTAAAAGAAAAAAGCAGATAGGAAAATAAATGGAATCTGAAAAATTAAAATTCTTAAAGACCTTATCCGCAATAATGATGATTAGAGCATATAAGCAGGTTAAAGATGCGGTCAAAATTGAATAGATAAGACTCTTTTTTATAAATATTCCCGTGTCAAGAAGATCGTGCTTAAAAAGTCCCACAGCAAAAATAATAAGAGGAAAAAAGCTTAAATTTCCGGGGGGATATACCGAATATCCATAGATCGGAAAGACATTTAACCCGTTCATAAGACCCATAATGCCAAATCCGGCAAACAAATATTTAAGCCGGTTCTTGTGGGAACTGTTGGTCTCTTTTCGGATGGCATTCACCAGTTCTATCAGAACATACAGGGTAACGAAAAATGCGGCCAGTCCTGAAAAAAAATAAAGGCTTCCGGCCTTTGCAAAATAACCGAAATAATGTTTCTGCATGGACTCGATATAAAAAGGAGTCAGCGTAAGGCACATCAGAATAAATGAATAGGCATATGCACCCCGGATAAGCCATTTTCGCCCCGATATATTGAGATAGGTGTGAAAAAAGTGAATGTATACGGGCAATAGATACACAATAAAAAAATGATCCGTACGACTGACCCAAAGAGCGGTTTTTGCCGATGTGACATTGAAGGCGAAAAGTATGTCGATATAAAGAAAGGACCCGAGGATGCAGATTGTAAAAAAAAGCAAGTTGGTTTTTGTTCTGGGACCGTAGAAAATAGCCAAGACGGCAAGCCCGAGAAAGCAGCACAATGTCAATAACGGCGGAATGCTATAAAACGTCATGGTATTTTAAACTATTTTATTCAGTGTCCTTCCATAAATGAGGATTTTTGTTCAAGATCAAGGCATGTGAAAAAAATAACCACCCCGGTACGATCTGCCGGACCTACGGGGCAGGCAGGCATATGTTTAATATCCCGAGGATTTATTCGCCACCGAACTTTGGCGAATTAATCTTTTGAGCATAACACAGAGACTTGTCCGCCTCCGGCGGATTGGGCAAAAAAATCATTTATGGATGGACACTATTTAGCATCTCATGTGCATGATCAAGCGTGGCGCGGGTGATTTTTTCCCCTCCGAGCATCCTGGCGATTTCTTTGACGCGTTCCGCCTCGGTTAAACGGGTTATGGTTGTTCGCGTTCTCCCGCGGGCAACATGCTTTGAAATATTGAAATGATGGTCGCCGAACTTGGCAATCTGAGGCAGATGAGTAATACAGATGATCTGATGGTGACGAGCAAGGGATGAAAGCTTTTTCCCCACCACTTCTGCCACACTCCCTCCGATTCCCGCGTCAACCTCATCAAAAACAATGGTCTCCACCGCTTCGGTTCTGGCCAGTATAGCCTTTAACGCAAGCACAACCCGTGACAACTCACCGCCGGAAACAATACTGTTGAGAGGTTTGAGCGGCTCTCCCACATTCGGAGCAATCAGAAAGGTAATGCGATCGATTCCGGTTTCAGTGATAATGTTCTCTTCTGATGTGAGATGGGCATCTGTATGTTCATCCACAGGAAGTGTTCCAAAAGAAATTTCAAACTTTGTTTGGGACATCTTAAGGGTGCTCAGTTCTCTTTCCACTTTTTTGGTAAGTGTCTTGGCTGTGCTTCTCCTTTTCTTTGAAAGGGTTGTGGCCAGTTTGACCAGCTTGCCGTGCAAAAAGGAAAGTTTTTTCTCGGTATCAGCGATATCCTCTGATAGATTATCCATGCCTGAAAGCTCATGGTCTATGGATTCCAGTTTCAACAGTACATCTTCAAGAGACTTTCCGTATTTGCGCTTAAGTTTATTTAGGGTGTCGAGGCGCGCTTCAACCGCTTCAAGACGGTTATCGTCAATCTGTATATTTTTCAGATAAGTTCTAAGCGCTTCAGCAATATCTTCAAGATAAATGGCGGCTTCGTCGATACGCTCTGTCTTGGGGACGAGAGACGGGTCTATGCGGGAAGCTTTTTCAAGATCCTTTTTCACCGTTACCAGGCGTTCAACAGCCGCACCCGGAGCACTGTAAAGCGCTTCAACACTATTGTGGACCATCTGAAAAAGTTCTTCTCCGTTTTTCAGACGGATTCGTTCCTGTTCAAGCGCCATGTCTTCTCCCGGGGTTATGGATGCCTGCCGAATTTCTTTTTGCTGGAATTCGAGTAATTGAACGTATTCGGCGTGGTGCGCCTGTTTCGCCTTCAGGTTTTTGAAATTCCGGATCAGCGGTACTATTTCATGAAAACACCCGGAAACCTCATCACGCAGAGACGTCAAAGCTCCAGACTGGTCAATGATTTCCAGCTGGTTCTCTTCTTTTAACAGTCTTTGATGAGCGTGCTGACCGGATATACTGGCAAGGTTTTCGGTGATCAAATTCAGCGTTTGAGTGGTGGCAAGATGTCCGTTGATATAAATCCGGTGGCGGTCTTTACGAGAAACAATTCTTCTTATCAAAAGCCCTTCTTGGGGATGAAAACCGTTTTTTTCCATAATACCGGCGATGGTGCTTTGCTGTGCAATTTGGAATAATGCTTCCAGTTCCGCTGTTTGGCTACCCGTACGAATGAGCCCGACATTTGCCCGGCTTCCAAGCAAAAGATTGACCGCATTTATGATGATGGATTTGCCGGCGCCGGTTTCGCCGCTCAAAATGTTCAGTCCTTCTGAAAAGGATATCTGAAGATCGTCGATGATCGCAAAGTTTCTAATGGAGAGTTCTTGAAGCATATAAACAAATGTAAATGAATGAAATCCAGATTTAATTTCGAAAAAATTAATTTAGAATTTCGGTATTATACGAGCCCTTCAGCGGCAGTAAACCCAAGCTCAAAAGCTTCTAAGTTGGATTCAACAAAAGCTTTTCGGGTTCTCTCGATTATTGCTTCTTTGACATTTTCTGCGGACAGGGGAACGGTATGGGTTTGAATCAGGGCCCCCAGCAAAACCATATTTACGGACAAGACATTTCCGGCCTGAATTGCCAGGGACGCTGCATCAAAGGCAATAAGTTTCGCCGTTTTATTCCGAATTAACTCCTGAAGTACGTCCAAATCCGGATAAACGCTTTTCCCCGTGGTCACTGTAAAAGAGGGAAGTTTGGCCAGATTTGTAATGACAACCGTATTTGAATTGCATTTATTTAAGGCCCGCAAGGTTTCTGACGGCTCAAACCCTAACAGCACATCCGCCTCACCGTCCGAAATTACAGTGCTTCGGGCATCCCCAAACACAACTGAGGATTCAACAACACCGCCCCGTTGAGCCATGCCGTGTATTTCACTCATACGTACAGGAATCTCTGAAAGGAGTGCGGCTTCTCCGAGAACCCTGGAAGCCAGAAGATTTCCCTGTCCGCCCACAGCTACTATTATTAATCTTGTTGTTTTCATTTAGTAATCCAATCCTTGAGTTATCGTGATAGTGTTGTTCCTTAGTACATATATTCATAAATACGATAACGTATTTGTAACTGTTCACGGATTTTTTAAAATCACAAATTACAAGCACCAAATTACAAATAAATCCCAAATCTCAAGAATCAAATTCAAAACATCATGCCAAAGTCAGGCATGAATCAAAAATTCCAATGATCTTAACTATTCCGATCTTTCCAGTATTGATAAAAATATATTTTTCAATTCGTCTGTCTTGCTTCAATGTGCTACGGTTTCGAATTTTGAATTTCGGTTATTGTATTTTTTTTTGTTATTTGGAATTTGTTATTTGGAATTTCCATTAATTCAAAGACGCTGTGAACGGATATACAATTTCTAAACCCCTAACCCGTGAACGCTTGTGTATCCTTAATGGGCAAAATTGCATGTTCCGGGCAGATCTGGGCGCAGACGGAACACCCCGAACACATAACCGGATCGATGTTAACCCGGTGATCCTCTATGAAAAAGGCCGGGCATGCGAGCTCATCAATACAATCCTTGTGGCCTTTACATTTGTCACTAACAAAAAAAGGCTTGCCCCGGGCTTTTTTCAGACCTCTTGCATAGAGCGTGCACATTTCTTTGGATATCACCACCGAAACCCCTTTAAAGTTCAGGGCTTCTTTAACGGCATCGACACTCTTTTTTACCCGGTACGGCCGGATCACCGTAACGTGAGATACCCCCAGAGCCCGGACGATCTCTTCGATAGACACCCTCCCGTACCCGTCAATGTTCAGTTTTTTCATATCCACACCGGGATGAGGCTGATGCCCGGTCATGGCGGTGGTGCCATTATCAAGAATGACCATGGTAAAATTATGATTATTATAGACGGCATTAATTAAACCGGGTATGCCGGAATGAAAAAAGGTGGAATCTCCGATAAAGGAAATGACTTTTTTGTTGGTCTTAACTGAAAAACCGCAGGATACGCCTGCAGAAGCTCCCATACATATCAGAAAATCTCCCATGGAGAGTGGTGGCAGGAATCCGAGGGTATAGCAGCCGATATCGGTGGGACAAATGGTATCCATACCTTCCGAGGCCTTTTTAACCGCGTAAAAGGTGGCCCGATGAGAGCATCCGGCACAAAGGTTGGGCGGACGGTCCGGAATTTCAGGAATGTCGGAAAGGTCCGGGATTTTGGCCGGCATATACGTTACATCAAAACAGGTTGCCATGGATTGTCTTACCAGGGCGGGATCAAATTCATACAGTCGTGAGAAATATTTTTCACTTTTCCCCAAAATCGGAAGGGTTAGTTTTTCCTCCTGTGCCAGCATCTTGACCGTTTCTTCCATGAAAGCCTCGCCTTCCTCCACAACCAGCACTTTTTCACACGCTTTTAAAAACCCTTTGATCATAGCCCGGGGCATGGGATACGAAAATCCCATACGAAATATCTTAACCCGATGTTCTATGTTCAGGTCTTTGGCTGCATCAGACACATAATTATAACTAACTCCATTACATATAATTCCCCAGGAGCCCTTGCCCATAATGAAATTGTACTCTGAATTTTCGGACATCTTTTCAGCGGTTTCAAGTTTGCTGAGCAGTCTTGCATGAAGATTTCTGGCGACCGCAGGAACGGGTACCTGATTGAAAGGATCCTTGGAAATATCACCTCGCGTCTCGGGCGCCCTGATGTCACCGAAAACCACATCGGCAGTAGAGTGATTTATTCGGGTGGTTGTTCTGAAGATAACCGGCTGCTGAAGTTTTTCTGAAATATCAAAAGCATAGGCGACCATATCTTTGGCCTCCTGCACCGAAGACGGCTCGACCATGGGCAGTCCCGAAAACTTACTATAATAACGGTTGTCCTGTTCGTTCTGGCTCGAAAACATGTAGGGATCATCGGCGGTAACGATAACAAGTCCCCCTTTAACGCCAATGTAAGCAAGGGTCATAAAAACGTCTGCAGCCACATTCATGCCCACATGTTTCATAACACACATGCTGCGAAGTCCGGAATTTGCCGTAGCGGCCGCCACTTCAAGAGCCACCTTTTCATTGGTGCTGTATTCAAAATAAAGGTCGCTTTCACGGGAGATCTGAAAAAAGTTGGTTGATATTTCTGAAGAGGGCGTGCCGGGGTATGTTGTTGCAACAGCGACTCCGGCTTCGACCCCCCCACGGGCAATGGCTTCGTTGCCCAAAAGCAGCATTTTCAGACCGGGACTTTCCGTGAGTAATTTGTGCATGGTGACTTCCTTAAACTTTATATTACATTTTCTATTTTGACGAATCGTTTTA
This sequence comes from Deltaproteobacteria bacterium, assembly GCA_019308685.1. Classification (GTDB taxonomy): domain Bacteria; phylum Desulfobacterota; class Desulfobacteria; order Desulfobacterales; family UBA11574; genus S5133MH16. The sequence goes on along the minus strand of JAFDHQ010000075.1, from coordinate 4,093 downwards.
TGAGGGACTAATATATCAGCACCCCTTGACGTGTAAAGAATTTTCTTTGGTCCAACAAGCAATCAGGGAAAACGCTCCACGACGGCATATATCTCTTTCCAACAGACTGAAACTTGTGCTTAAGCACCCGTAAGCCCAAGCCGCGCTCAAATTATTAAGAAAAATTCGTCGCAAAATCGTCTCATTGATTTTTTTTGTCATATTTCATTCGGCTTGGGCTAACGCGTGCTAAAGCCCTTCAAACAGTCAGTCGGTTTCCAAGAGAAACATGCCGTCGTTCCGCTGTAGCGAAATCAAATCTGTTTGCCCTGAACAAGCAATTGAAAAAACTTTACAAAAATATAACCATGAGTTAATATATTGTGTTTGGTTAACAATTATATTATCAATGATAAAATTAAATTTTTCGGTCTTTAAATCATTTTCGCAATGATATGAGGTTTGAATGAAAAAATCGGCGACTCTTGTTATTGCCACCCGCAACAAAGGCAAAACAGCAGAAATCAGAGATCTTTTAAAGGATTTTCCGGTGGTAATCAAAAATTTGGACGATTTTGGACCCATCCCTTCTCTGGAAGAAGATGGGGATACTTTTGATGAAAATGCTTACAAAAAAGCGAGTTTCGCAGCAAGAATTCTCGGGTTTCCGTCGCTGGCCGATGATTCAGGACTTTTGGTCGAAGCTCTGGATGGTGCTCCGGGCATCCATTCGGCACGCTATGCCGGAGAAAATGCAACCGATGAGCAAAGATATTTAAAGCTCCTTGAGGAAATGCAGGGGAAATCCAACCGCAGGGCCGCCTTTGAATGCGTTATCTCCATCGCGGTCCCCACAGGTCCCGCCCTGACATATGAAGCTCGCTGCCAGGGCCTGATCACGGAAAGCCCTGCCGGATCAAATGGATTTGGATACGATCCGATTTTCTTTTATCCGCCTTTAAATAAAACCTTTGCTCAATTAACCAGAGAAGAAAAAAACCGTGTAAGCCACAGAGGAAAAGCGTTTGCCGAACTCAAAGATGAGTTTGACAAAGTCTTGATCTGGATTGATCAAAACATGCCGGTTCAAGAAATAATACACGGGTAATCATTTTTTTATAACTTCTTGATAAATGAAGAACCCATACTGATGATTGCAGATCTAATAAGAGAAAACAGAAGTTGCCGCAGGTTTGATCAGGACTATGCCGTAACTCCCGAGACATTGAAAGAGCTGGTCGATCTGGCAAGACTTTCGGCATCAGCGGCAAATTTACAGCCGTTAAAATACATTCTTTGCTCTACCCCTGATAAAAACGCCCTAATATTTTCATGCCTTGGATGGGCGGCATACCTAAAGGATTGGCCCGGTCCCAAACAAGGAGAAAGGCCCGCAGGATATATTATTATCCTCGGTGATACCGAAAAAGCCAACCCGTATATTGGACACGATTGTGGTATCGCCGGCCAGAGCATTCTGTTAGGCGCCAGAGAAAAGGGGCTTGCCGGATGTATGTTCGGAGCGATAAACCATCAAAAGCTCGGAGATATACTGAATATAAACAACAAACTAAAAATACTACTTGTAATTGCAATTGGAAAACCCAAAGAAAAAGTTGTGATAGAAACCGTGGGCCCTGATAATAATATCCGGTACTGGCGTGACAATCAGGGCGTTCATCATGTGCCCAAAAGAGACCTGAGTGATATTATAGTCGATTCAATTTAATAAAGGAGAAACCGCATGTTAGAAAAAAAGAAAGGCATAGATATCGTCACTGAAATAGGAGGTATCACAACTTTTGAAGCAGCAAGCAAGCTTTTTGAAAACAAATTAGAACCAACCAATCTATCCCGGATACAAAAAATAACACATTCGGAAGTGGTTATTAAAATCGCCAATGCAATAGTCATGTGTGAGCCGGATGCGGTTTTTATCAATACCGGATCTGAAGAAGATAAACAGCACATCAGGGAAATGGCCATAAACAAGGGAGAGGAAGCCAAACTCCCCATGGATAAACATACCATCCATTATGATCTCAAAGATGAACAGGGCCGTATAATAGATCGTACATATTATATCTCCAATCCCGGAGAACATGTCAATTCACTGGCCAACAGAATGGACAGGGCAAAAGCGCTGATTGACATCCGGGATAAAATGACCGGTATTATGCATGGGAAAACCATGATTGTCGGGTTTTATATGCGCGGTCCCGTGGGTGCACCTGTATCCAACCCGGCTCTGGAAATTACCAGTTCAGTATATGTGTCACACAGCGCGGAAATCCTTTACAGAAATACGTTTTCCGATTTTGACAAAGAGGTTGACCGTCTGGGGCATTTCTACACCAATATCCACAGTGAAGGTTTGAACAGGCCCGAAGATCTGCCCAACGCACGGGTATTTATGGATCGAAGTTATCAAACCACATACAGTTTTAACTGCACGTATGCCGGAAACACGTTGCTGCTGAAAAAAGGAAATCATCGGTTTTCCGTGGACAAGGCCGTGTATGAAAACAGGGGCAATGAGCTGTCGGAACATATGTTTATTACCGGTATAGACGGGCCCGGTGACCGCATCACGTGGTGTGCCGGGGCCGCTCCCAGCGGATGCGGAAAAACCACTACAGCCATGGCAGGCAACCATTTTATCGGCGACGATCTGGCGCAGATGTGGATTGATGAAAACGGCGCCATCTGTTCAATAAACCCGGAATGCGGAATTTTCGGTATTGTCGAAGATGTAAACTGGGAAGGTGATCCCCATCTCATGGAACTTCTTCGAAAGCCCGGAACAGAAGTGATCTGGTCTAATGTTCTTATTGATGATAACGGTATCCCCCGCTGGACAGGGGATGGTGAAGATCCCCCCCTTAAAGGAATAAATTTTCAAGGCCCTTGGAAACCGGGGATGACCGATGAAAACGGAAAAGAGATCCCCATATCCCATCCCAATGCAAGATGCACCTTGACCTCATCAGACTTGGCAAATTATTCGGAAAGGGCGGAAGACCCAAAGGGTGTGGAAACAAGAGTGATTACTTACAGCGGTAGAGACAGTGATACCATGCCGCCGGTTTGGGCAGCAAGAAATTCGGATCACGGCGTGGTGATCGGCGCTTGTATTGTGTCTGCCGCCACAGCCACTGAAGTGGGTGCAACGGGTGTTAAACGGGCGCCTTGGGCCAATGCCCCCTTTATCCCGGGCGCCTTGGCCGATTATATGGATGCTCAATTTAAGTTTTTTGGTAATGAAAAAATTGCAAAAGATAAAAAACCGGTCATGGCGGGATTGAATTATTTCCTGACCCATGAAGCCAGAGGCGGCACTTCTAAAAAACTTCTCGGAGAGAAAAAAGACGTAAAAGTCTGGTTGGCCTGGCTGGAAAGACATGCTTACAATGAGGTAGATGTCATTGAAACCCCCATCGGCTATCTTCCGAAGTTTAATGACCTTAAAAACCTTTTTCAATCCATAATCAACAAAGAATATACGGAAGAGCTCTATATTAAGCAGTTTTCTTTGTATATTGACAATATTATTGGCCGAATAGACATGCAGGCTGAGGCATATGGAAAAGAACCTGATATCCCCGACAGGCTATTTGAAGTTTTTAAAAAACAGAAGCAAGGTCTAATGGCGTTAAGAGAAAACTATGGCCCGATTGTGACACCGTCTCAACTTGAGGAATTATAATATCAAACCCATTCTCAAGGTAATTTGCAGCGGCCGCATGCTGGTCGCTCTTTTGATGGGTTTTGCCTGCGGTTTGCCGCTTCTTCTGACCATAACCGTATTGCAGGCGTGGATGAAAGAGCAAGGGGTGGATCTGACCGTGATCGGAATGATCTCCCTTGTGGGTCTTCCCTATACGTTGAAGTTCCTCTGGGCGCCGGTTATGGACCGTTTTACGCTCCCTTTTCTGGGCCGCAGAAGAGGCTGGCTTCTGGTAGCTCAAGCGGCCTTGATGGTTTCAATATCCGGCCTGGGCTTCACTGATCCCGGGAAGAATCCATGGATGATGGCAGTTGCGGCATTTCTGGTAACCTTTTTCAGCGCCTCACAGGATATTGTCGTTGATGCCTATCGAAGAGAAGATCTCCC
>JAFDHQ010000268.1 GCA_019308685.1 Deltaproteobacteria bacterium | reverse complement strand
TCATTCCTCTGTGTATGGAATGTTGTTTTCTTCACACCAATCTATAGCCTTACGTTTGAATGCTTCTCTGCGATATTGAAACCAATTTTTTTCAATGCCATATTTAAAAATATTATCCTTGAATCTTCGGAAAGCACCCCTTCCTTTGATTGAACGATACATTTTGTCTTTCAATTTTTCATCATCCAGGGATATGCAGAACTCCTCGATGATTTCATATTCATGAACATCAAATTGAGAAGGTAATAAAATATAATCTTCTTCGGACTCAAGCACATCTATTGCCACTTGAATAGCATCTTGCTCCCAGTCTGAATAATGAGAAATATCTTCTTCATCTTCAGCAGCGGAGAAATGCTCATCAGTGACCATTACTATCTCACCTGTTTTTTTATTGAGATAGCATTTTTATTGAGATAGCATGAATGGAAATCAGATTGGATTTCCATTTCATCAATAATGTCTTTCAATTTTACTGGTAGAGGCATTTGATTATTCTTTATTTTTGCATCCCGCTAACCGTTTGAATCACAGGCATAAGTTTATGAGCGTCCTGTGCATGCGGAGGTTTGAGTAAGCCGCTTCGCGGCAGATAATTAAATCCCTGTAAAATGGTCATCATCCCCTAAAAAGATATCACGGCGGTGGTTCGCCCTGGGTAAAATGTGCTTCAAAGCGCCCTGAAATTCTATGGGTAATAGCCTGAAAATATTGAACTATTAGCAACATCCATGAGAAGTGTCAATCCATTTTAATCAATAATCAAGGTGACCCCATTCACTTCTAGTCATTGGTCGCGCCCTCTTCGGTCTCCTTCGACAGTTCGTTCTCTCTAATGGGCATTATTGGCTGATTCGTTTCAGATTCCAGTTATAAGTGGTGTTGCATTTTTCAAGGGTTGCCGTTTCAATTTTTGTGCTGCCCGAGATGGTATTGATATCCTGTACCTGCCCTTCGTAATGGAGAGGTTGAAGATCATATTTTTGTCCTTCCTCTTCAAAAGGCCCAATTGATTTTTCCTTTGAGTTTCCACTGCAAACATCAGTATAAATATCGGTTCGGGTCATTTTACCCCGCCACCATAATCCGGAAACGCTGAAATCGAATGTATATCGGTTTGACAATCGATCAAGGTGTATGGAAGGGGAAATATCAAGGTTTCTCTCGACGAGCGTACCAATTACTTTGATTTCGCACTCTTGCGTGTCTCCGGGTTTTTTCTTGACTGTTTTGCCGGTTTGTTTATCCTTGCAATCCGCCCAGCCTTTTTGTTCAAAGGTCTTCAGCAAATACCGGCTAGTTCCGGATACGTCTTTACCCAAAATCACGGCTGGTTTCCCCGGCGTTGTGAGAAATCTTATGGTCAAATGGGCGGTCCTATCAGTGGATAAAATCGATTCCTCCCTGATCCAAAAGCCTCTCTTATTGTTTTTTATTTCATTCTGTTGGTACGAACATGTTTGATTCACGATCACAGTCCCCGTCCAGTCATACCCTTTCTCAATGATTGTCACGCCGGCTGAAGCACGCACTTTGTCAGGATATTTTTTCGGCTGGAAGGTGGCATGAACGGTCATGGTATTTTCTTTTAAACCGCTTTTATATCTTATGGTAATATTGCCGTTCTGGTGGGTTAATGTTTTTCCTGCGGGAGAGACGGTTCCGTCTATCAGCCCTTCCGGTGACAGCCGTACGGATTTTCCGCCAAGGGGCTGTTCACCTCCCTGGGGCATGAGCTTTGTAAGGTGAAATTTGATCTCGGTTGTCTTTTCAGGGAAAACATAGCCCTCTGATTCTCCGCGCAGTGCAATACCTGCAACGGGGATAAACACCTCTTTGGTCACTTCCTTTCGCATTCCGCAAACATGTATTTTTAATTTGTCAATGGATCTTTCCATCCCCTTTTTTAAAGTGTAGGTAACGGAAGCACCTTCAGGACGTTGAATAAGGATTTTTACTAAATTACTTGTCATTATACTGCCTTGTTTGTCGCGGAATTCAGGCGTTTCCTTAATTTCCCCTCTTGCGGTTGTCCTTGGCAGCAATACAGCCAACCCATGAGTTCTCTCCCAAACTTCCTGGCCTTTGCAGTTTTTGACTTTAATCCTTATCTCCATTTCCCGCTCTGCCTCAAGCGGTGAAACATACTCCTTTTTCAAGGTCACCAGGATTTCAGGTCCGCGTGGCGGCACGGGATGCGAGGCTTCATATTCTTCGATCCTGCCACTGATGCTCCCATAGCCGTCAATATTGTGCTCGATTGCAATAAAAATATCATTTTCATAATTTCCGTATTTGGAAACAGTATCTTCTGCTTCGAGAACACCGGTTCGCTCATATCGACAATGCTTAGTTTGTTTCAGTACCGACACAACATGAAAGGCGTTGTATTCACCGAGAAGGAGTCCACTATGTTCATATTCACCGGTATGGATTCCACCCACTTCAATATCCTCTCCGGCTTCTATGTAATTAATATCAAAGGTCATAATATAATCACTTTCTGCATTATTGCGGCTGACGGCGGGAATAAAAACAATATCCGGGGAGTTCATCTTTAGTTCAGCAAATATTTTTTCTTTTATTTGAAACAGCCACG
>JAFDHQ010000267.1 GCA_019308685.1 Deltaproteobacteria bacterium | reverse complement strand
ATCTGCTAAACCAATATCAGCAAAAATTAATGAGGATATTATAGAAAGATATAAAGCTATTATGATCGAGCGATTATGCATCTAAACTTCTAAGTCCAAGAAAGTTGACGGGAGATATCTGAATTCCAAGGCATTTTTCACCCGCTGGTGTGGAGCGCCATTGGAACACCCGTCTGGTGAAAAAAAGTGTTGTGCAATGAGTTAGCCAATCTTAAAAGCAAGCATTGAGATCGAGGCTCTATCTACTCCTTGTACCGGAAAGCTTGGTTTTTCCATTTCCTTGCGAAGTCCAAGCATATAAATAAAAGGTAAGCACCTTTTTAATCAAGGATCAATGTTTGACCCCATTCATTTTAACCAGATGTTTTTTTATCCAGCTTTTTTTGGATCGAGCAAACTGCTTGGCTTTATCAAATGATACTCCAGAAGGAACAACAACTCGTGCACCTTTAAATGGCTTTACAGATATACTGATATGTCTGGCCCGTTTACTGAGTTCAAACAAAATCTGACCCGGAACATCAACTTCAATTATTTTAGCTTTTGTCTTCAATTTTGGTTTTGTATCTGATGTTCAGGACAGCTAATCTGACCCTGCTACCCATTCCTTTGCAGCTTCAAGATTATTGAAAATTCCAATCTTAGCTGGCAGGTCTGCTGCAGCAACCTGATATATTTTTGAAAGACCATATTCCCAATCGTTGGATACAATAACTGCTGTTTTATACTCAGCACGGTTTTTTGTTTGAGTCTCAAAATATCTGGCAATCTTTATAACATCATGACTATCAAATTTAGATGCATCAGCACCTCTTGTATCCCATATTGAATTCATATCATCTTGAAAATCTGAATGTGTTAGTAATGCTGCTTCATATGAAGACTTGATTCCTTCATAGGTCATGTTACCCGTTACCGTGTGGATCATTATTTCAGCCTTTTTATCTACAACTGTATTTACTATCATCCTTATCAACCATTGAATAAATTCCCAACTTAGGGTTCGCGCAAAAATAACTTCACATTTTTACATCTCAGCTTCAGGCCATCTTTGGCTGATACCTCACTCGCAAATCCTCGAAATAGCTCGCTATTCCTGTGGTTTTGCTCTTTCGGATCAGCCAAATCTGGACCAAATCTGAGCGCCAATTCTGCGAAGTTATTTTTGCGCGAACCCTAAGGTCCGTTATTTTAGATGATCTTCTGTATACAATGAAAGTTCGATCATCCGTTCGAGAAGCTCGTCCGCCTGAAGGCCCGGGAAATTGTAATGAACCAGCTCTTTACAGAACAAACGACAAATATAGCGCAACTTGCGGCTCTTCTGCTTGCCTGCATACACGAAGTCTCTATGACCGTTGTTAATGACAATTATGTTCTTTTCCAGATCGAATCTTGACCGCCACATCTCCGAGGGTGCCCGTCGATAAGTGTAGCCCGGAAGTCCTTTCCGCGATCCTCCTGTCATGGCGGATTGATCAACAAGCGTATCGGTGACGGTGATCAACGCTTCATCCGTGCATTGGATCTCTCCCTGACAAACGGTGAGCCTTAATGTGATCAGACCAGGCTCCGGAGGGGCAATAAAAACCACAGATTCACCATCGGGGTTCAATATCTCACCATCTCCGTCAACAATCTCCCAGCGGTATAACAGATTCTCCCAAACGGTTCGCCGCGAGCGATCCCGGCAAACCGCTCGATATTTCTTGCGTCTGTCAACCGGGACAACGCTCGATTTCGGAGAAATCAGCACACTGAACAGGGGACCGGCATATTCATAAAACTCCTTGCGCCCCTCTTGCCCGTCACCATATTCAGAGGTAGTTTCAAGCATCTCGCTTTCTCGGTCTTTTAAATCCGAAGCGGTACCCGGTCCCGATGCTAAAGAAAAAAGAGCGTCTGTCTTCTTTTTACTTTTTCTGGCATGAATATCGAACCAGTCATATTCTTCTTGAGGAAGACGCAAAAATGCCTCCCGGAGCGCACGCTGGACCTTGCGCAAAATTCGCCGGCTGGACCGTTCTTCTTCCGCCTTGCGCTGTTCTTCAATCATTTGCTGCAGCTGGATTTCAACTGGTTCAATTGCACGGCAAAAAGCGTCAAATTTCTCATCACGAATGACGCCTTGTCGCGTCCCCGGCGTAAGGTTCAAGAATGGTGCATCAAGAATGCCTTGCAGATAACCCGCGGTCCACGGTTCTTTCTGAAAATTATCGATATCTGTAATCGACGGCAAAATCCGCGTGCCGCGCCGATACAATCCAACCTGGTTGGCCGAACCGGGATCACTAAGGTACAGTTCCAGGTAAATATCACCCGGAGCGCCCGCAGCAGGTTTGAGGCCGTGGAGCAAGCGCCCGGTGAACTGTCGGGGAACCACAATATACTCTGCTCGGCCCGTACGATCCACGACCTTAATCTGTACTCCAGACTCTTTGATCCGGTCCCTGAGTTCGGCCGCAAGATACCGCTGGATCTTCTCACCCGTAAGAGATCGCAGCCCCGGCAACAGGGGATAGACTGTCAAATCTGTTCCGTTGAAAGGAATCAATATACGTTTCTTGGAAACCGTGAAGTTCGGTGAGTCTTTGGTCATGGTCATTTCATATGGGTTTCCATCCACTCCGCAAGAGGTGATACTAAGGTTCCGGCCAACTGTCCAAAAGCTTAAAAGACCGATCCCGAATTCACCCTGGATTCCCTTAACGCCTTCCGCTTTCAATCGCTGTTTGATGGAGTCGCAAATGTGGGTCGCTACATGATGAAAATTGGGCAGCCCATTTTTATCTTTTAAGATTCCCTCACCGTCGTCACTGATCTTGAGATAAAATTCTCCCTTCTTTTTTCCCCGGGTGATGACGATGTGTCTGGCGCGAGCATCAATGCTGTTTTCCACAAACTCGGCCACCGATTTCAGCGGATTGGCCTGCGAACTGGCAATGATGCTGATCGCATTCCAGTGATCCGCTATACGCAGCTTTCCTGCAGGTGCTTTCTTTTTTTTACTCTTTCGAACTGATTTTTTCACCTTTGACCTCTCAATATGGCCGTGTCTTTATAAAATTGTGTAATGATATTATTTTTGATACCCAGTTTCAAGCATTTTATCCGTTACATTAGAGATTTAGGATGTCCCTTACCTCCATTTTGCCTATGTCCGCAGGTGGGAAAACCTTTTGAGGTATTGGGCAAGAGACATTTAATCTCCCGGCTCCTAAAATGTGTGCAGTATGTTATACTCTTTTAATCAATGATCAAGGTTTGACCCCA
>JAFDHQ010000074.1 GCA_019308685.1 Deltaproteobacteria bacterium | reverse complement strand
CATTTTTAAATAATGCACACAAGGATTTAAAAGCGGATTATGTAATTGCCAATCCTCCGTTTAATGACAGCGACTGGAGCGGTGATCTGCTCAGAAAAGACGGAAGATGGAAACGCGGTACACCACCCACCGGAAACGCAAACTATGCGTGGATACAGCACTTCCTTTATCACTTAAGCCCAAGCGGACAGACAGGTTTTGTTTTGGCTAAAGGATCATTAACTACTAAAACAAATGGAGAATATGAAATACGAAAAAATATTATTGAATCTGGTTTGGTAGATTGCATAGTAAATTTACCACCAAAACTGTTTTTGAACACTCAAATTCCTGCCAGCCTATGGTTTTTAAGCAAAAATAAGGCTAACGGAAAGTATCGCAACCGTACCGATGAGATACTTTTTATCGATACCCGGAACATGGGACATCTGATAAATCGCAGGACGCGTGAATTTTCAAAAGAAGATATACAAAAAATAGCAGAAACGTATCACAACTGGCGTAATCCCGATGGGAATTATGAAGATGTAAAAGGCTTTTGCAACTCAACATTCACTGAACGAGTAAGAGAGCTTGATTATGTGCTGACACCGGGTCGTTATGTGGGATTGCCTGACAATGAAGATGATTTCGATTTCAATGAGCGCTTCGCCAAGCTTAAGCTTGAGCTTGAAGAACAATTAGAAGAGGGAGTAAAGCTGAACAGTCAGATTCTGGAGAATTTATCCAAGATTAAAATGGAGGGAAAAAATGAAATTTAACCCTGATAAGCCATATAATAAATTACCAAATATATTACCCGATGAGAAATATTGGCGTCTGTTAAGTATTTATGAACAGGTCAATAAAGCAAATCGGGCAATGGCGGAATTGAAGGGCAGACTCTCAGCGATCCCGAACCCTGACATATTCATCAATACTTTGAGTTTGCAGGAGGCAAAGGACAGTTCATCCATTGAGAATGTATTAACAACTAATGACAAATTATTCAAAGCCTTCACTCTCGATTCAACAGCAGATCCGCATACTAAAGAGGTATTGAGATACGGGAAGGCGTTGGTAGGCGGATTTAGAGTTATGAAATCCGGAAAGAAGTTTTCAGTTAAACTCATAGAGCTTATTTACAGGAACATAAAGAAGGAAAATGATGGCATTCGCGATTTTTCCGTTTATATCGGAAACGGCTATAGAAGAATTTACACGCCTCCATGTTGCAGGGATGTAATTTTAGATAAGTTGAATAATTGGATTTCGGTTGCCAACTTAAAATCCGATGAGATAGACCCGCTTATTAAAATGGCAATCCTGCACTACCAGTTTGAAGCGATCCATCCGTTCAAAGACGGTAACGGGAGAACGGGCAGGGTGATCAATGTATTACTGCTCTCTGTATACGGTTTGCTGGACGATCCCGTCCTGTACCTTTCGAAATACATCAACGAACACAAGAACGATTATTACCGGCTATTAATGGGTGTAACTGAAAGCAACAACTGGGAAGAGTGGATACTATTTATACTTAAAGCTGTAGAAAAAACTTCGAAATATACTCTTGGCAAGGTATTCACTATAATCGAATTGTTCAATAATACGAAAGAGAAGATACAGGGTGAAGCGCCGGAGATTTACAGCTTCGAATTGCTGGAGACTTTGTTCACACAGGTCTATTGTAAATACTCCTTCCTGGTAGAGAAGGGGATCGCATCGAGGAATACCGCAAGCAAATATCTGAATAGACTGGTAGAAATCGGGATACTTAAAAAGGAGAAGGTGGGAAACGAATTTATCTTCAAAAATAAGGGTCTGTATGAGATATTAAAGAAGTAACGAAATGCACAGCCCCCATGCTCACCTGCTTAGAAGTGCACAAAAAGATGATGAAATTGGGCATACTGGTAGGGGGAATGCACAGATATTGTGCATATCGCATAGGAGACGCACAAAATAATTTCCCCGAATTTGAGGGAATTAAAAGTCAGGCCGGATAAAATCATCTCCGACGACCTGAAAAACTACCCGGAAATAGAGCTGAAATGGAGCGAGCCAGGCATTGCTTTCAGGGTAACTTTCAGGAAGAAAAACTATACACCTGAAATGTCGGAGAAAACTAGGGAGAAAATTTTGTCTATTTTAAAAGCAACATCGTATATTACAATAAATGAACTGGCGGAAATTGTAGGAATTTCACAAAAAGGAATAGAATGGCAAATAGCAAAACTCAAAAAAGAAGGCAAGATAAAGCGCATCGGCTCCGACAAAGGCGGACACTGGGAAGTGATAAAATGAAAAGCGAGAACGCAAACAATACAATCGCGACCATAGATCACAACAACATACCTGAAGGTTGGAAAAAGGTGAAGTTAGGGGAAGGCGTAGATATAGGTTCAAGTAAACGTATATTTTATAAAGAATATGTTAACAAAGGAATACCCTTTTATCGTTCAAAAGAAATAATTGAAAAATATATTGGTAAAAATATTTCTACTGGTTTATTTATAACCGAAGAAAAATTTAATGAAATAAAAGAAAAATTTGGTGCTCCAAAAAAAGGAGATTTGCTATTAACATCAGTAGGAACATTAGGCATTCCGTATGTTGTTAATCAATATGATAAATTTTACTTTAAAGATGGTAATTTAACTTGGTTTAAAAATTTTAATAAAAATCTATATAACATTTTTCTCTATTACTGGATTTTATCACCTATCGGAAGAAATGAATTGGAAATGTCCTCTATTGGCTCAACACAAGCGGCATTAACAATAAAAGGATTAAAAAATCTAGAAATTCATCTCCCCTCGCTGTCCGAACAAAAAGCTATCGCTTCGGTTTTATCCAGTATCGACGACAAAATAGACCTGCTCCACCGCCAAAACAAAACCCTCGAAGCCATGGCAGAAACGCTTTTCAGGCAGCGGTTTGTGCCTGCCCGCGCGGGCGAGCCGCACGCAGGCGGGGAGGAGGCGCAGGAAGATTGGGGGGAAGGGAAACTGGGAAAGGTTATTGGTATTTCTAGTGGAAAAGGTTTAAAGAAAAAGGAGTATGTAGAAAATGGCTCATATCCTGTGCTTGGGGCTAATGGTGAAATTGGTCGCACAGATAAATGTTTGTTTGATGAGAAGTTGATTTTTACGGGGCGTGTCGGTACTCTTGGAAAAATTTTTATATCAACAGGAAAGGTTTGGTTGTCTGATAATACACTTATAATAAAACCAAAAGAAGATTACTTTTATTTTGTATATTTTTTGCTAAAAAATGTAAAGTTAGAAGAGTACAATGTGGGGAGCACACAGCCGCTTATAAGACAATCTGATATTAAAGAAATTGAAATCCTTTTGCCTAAAAAAGAACAATTGTATAATTTCGAAGCAGAAGCAGATTTATTTTTTAAAAAAATGCAAAATAACCAATTACAAATCCGCATCCTCGAACAATTACGAGATGCCTTGCTGCCAAATTTGATGAGCGGAGAAGTAAGGATGAAGGTATGAATATGAAAGAAATAATAAACAACTTATTTATTGGGAATGACGCCGACTGTTTAAACATTAGAAATGATGATAATTATGCAATTATCCATGCTTGCAAAACCTGCCATCAAAAAGGCGTAGGATATCGAGGGAATTTATCCTCAAATCACCCCCACTATCTTATCCTAAAACACAATAATCATTTGTATTTAAATATGGTTGATATGGATAGAGAATTGATGGCCAAATTCACTCATCCAATAATGAAATCGGCATTAAATTTTATCAAAATGCATATTGAGGATAAAAAAGTTCTAATTCATTGTAATCAGGGGCAATCTCGTTCGCCAGCTATTAGCTTGGCGTATCTTGCTCAAAACGGTTTTATTAAAAATAGCACTTATTTAAAAGCAAAAGAAGAATTTTTGGAACTATACCCTTCATATTTTCCAGGGAAAGGTATTGAGCTTTATCTGAATAATAATTGGGAGTGGGTGTTAAAACTATGATTGAAAAAATTGTAAATGTAAAAAATCCTGGAATGTTCTCAGATTATAAATGGGATTCAACTCTACCTTATTTCAAATGCTTTAATCTAATCTACGGTGAAAATGGTTCTGGTAAAATGACACATAACGGGTAAGGGATTTAACCCTTCACTTGTTCAGGAAACACAAAAAATTTGAATATATTTTAGAGATGATACAAGAAGTATTCCTAGAACATTACAACATATTATATAGAAGCAGCAGGCGTTGATGAGTCATAAGCGAAAGTATAATGGTCAACCACTAAACTAACTTCCTTTTATACGCTTTAAACATGGGTGACATGAAAATTATTAAGGAGTGCTGATTTATGGAGAAGTTGAGAAAAATAATAGAGCAATATGGGCAGTGGTCAGAATTAACAACATACACTGAAAGAATAGAAACTCATATTCCTACTGATTTCAGCCGGATATTAGAAAATGCAAAAGCTCTATTAGAAAGTATATCTAAAGAAATTTGTGCCTCAAAAGGTGTTGAAATTAGACCTAACTCAAGTATTAATAAATTATTAAAAGATGCATTTACAGCTATTGGCTATACAAGCAGTGACTATGTCACTCAGATTTCTTCTGCTTTGGCAACTATCGGCCAGCAAATGGGCAATCTACGAAATGAAATCGGCATAACCGCACATGGAAAAATTTTGGATGATTTGAAAGCACGCAATAATAAAGTTGATGAACTTACGAAAGAATTTCTTATTGATACTACAGAAATTGTTGCTTCATTTCTAATTAAAAATTTTGAGAATGAGAACCCCAGACTCAAGAGCACAGAAAAAAGGATTGCGTATGATGATTGTGAAGATTTCAACGAGTTCTGGGATGAATTGTTTGGTGAATTTGCTATGGGTGAATATTTATACACAGCAAGTGAGATTTTATTTAATGTGGATTACCAAGCCTATTTAGCAGAGCACAAATCATTTATGGGGGCGAATAATGAATATCTTAATAAAAGCGGTTCGGATTTCAGGTTTTAGGGGTTTGCAAAATATTGAAGTGGAATTAGAGAAAATAACCGTATTAACAGGGATGAATAATACCGGAAAAACTTCTTTTCTAAAAGCATTGCAATTAGCTTTGGGCTATAGACAGTTTGTTTCACAAGATGACTTTTTTATTCAGGGCAGTAATGTTTCGGAGAAAATCATTATCGACCTCTTGATTATTCCTATTAATCCGGATGGAAGGCAATGCGATAAATTTTCCGGTGATTGGGAGATTCTGTTTACCACAGATAGAATCCGAATGGATGACTCTGAAAAGTCCTTTGTTCCGTTAAGGACTATTATCGTTTTTGACCAGATTAAAAACAGCTACAAAACTCAGCAATTTATTTTACAAACCTGGCCTGAGTTTGAGGATAAAGGAAGTGTGTTCTGGTTTCAGACAGAAAATGGAACAGAAAAGCATTTCAGATTTGATGAAGTGCCTTTTTTCTATATGGATGCTCAAAGAGATATTCTTGAAGATATAAAGCTCCGAACATCGTATCTCGGAAAGATGATCTCTAAAATTGAATATTCTGAAAAAGATATAATAGAGATTGAAGAACAAATTAAAATATTAAATGAAAAAACTGTTAATAGTAGTGATATTTTATCTAACATAAAAACAACATTAAAAGGTTTGGACACTGCAATGGATACAACAAGTGAAGGTGTAGAGATTACACCTTTTACTAAAAAAATTCGTGATCTAAATAAGGGACTTTCAATCTATTATACTGATAAAAAAGAGAGTTTTTCCATGGAATATCATGGGATGGGAACAAGAAGTTGGTCTTCACTACTTACACTCAAAGCTTTTATTTCCCTTTTAAATGCCAAAGCTGAAAAAGACAAATCACTATTTTCCCCTATACTTGCTATAGAGGAACCTGAGGCACATATCCACCCAAATGCTCAGAGAAAATTGTATGAGCAAATCAATGAGATTTTTGGACAAAAAATTATCGCAACCCATTCACCATATATTGCTGCATCTGCCGAGTTAAAACAGATAAGAAATTTTTATAAACATGAAGATGATATTTGTTGTGGTAAAATTAAAATGGATGAATTAGAACCTGAAGATATTAGAAAGATCGAACGACAAGTCATCAACACACGAGGTGAGATATTTTTTTCAAAAGCAATCGTTTTTTGTGAAGGTGAAACAGAAGAACAAGCGTTGCACATGTTTGCCGAGCACCATTTTGATAAAAAACCCGAAGGAATGGGTATTAATTTTGTAGGGATTGGTGGTAATGGGAATTACCTTCCTTTTATGAGGTTTGCTGAAGGATTAAACATTTTGTGGTTTATTTTTAGTGACGCGGAAGGAAATGTTAAAAATGAAGTCCAGAAGCAATTTAATGAATGTGGTTGTAGCAGAGATGAAAAAGACACAATTGTTTTTCTTGATAACGGAAATAATTTTGAAAAACAATTAATTTCTGATGGGTTTAGTGATGAAATAAAAAAGGCAATAATTGTTTTAACAGATTTTAAAAATAAACAACATAGACAGGCCAAAACAGAAGAGATTAATAGTTGTAATGACGAAGAGATACTCAAAAAAATAACTAATAATAAAACAAAGCATGCTCCTGTTATTGCAGAAAAAATCATAGAAAGCAAAAAAGAGTTGCCACCTAAAATTATTGAGTTATTCAATATTATTCAATCTTTCCTTGGTGGAAAGGAGGTAGACTAATGTCTCAAAAAGTCAATTTGTCCGAAAAGCAACAATGCATTATTTATATAGAGGACGGGCCAATTTATGTAAAGGCAAGTGCAGGCAGTGGTAAAACGAGAGTACTTACTGAAAGAATTAGACATTTATTGGGAAAAACAAAAAGAAAAATTCTGGCGTTGACCTTTACCAACAAAGCTGGTGAGGAGATAAAAGAGCGTTTGAAAGACATTCCAGGTTTAAAAGAGCGCCTATTTATCGGAACATTCCACAGTTTTTGCCAGTATGTACTGGAAAATCACGGTAGCTTGATTGGTTTGTCTAAATTACCAGATATTTTTGAAAATGAAGCGGATAGATTGGAATTGATAGAAAAAGCTATTAAACAGATACCTTCTCATGTGAAAAAATATAAAGAAATAGGTAAAAAAGAACAGATTAATTTTTGTTACAGAGTGTTGAAGTTTATATCTCAAGTCAAAAGAGAACTTATTTCTGAAAACGATCTTTTTAGCCAGACG
This sequence comes from Deltaproteobacteria bacterium, assembly GCA_019308685.1. Taxonomy (GTDB): domain Bacteria; phylum Desulfobacterota; class Desulfobacteria; order Desulfobacterales; family UBA11574; genus S5133MH16. The sequence goes on along the minus strand of JAFDHQ010000074.1, from coordinate 4,402 downwards.
GATGATGAAAATGTTGTCCTGCTATATCAATCGTATCAAGACATTCTTAGGTCACAAAATGCAATAGATTTTGATGATCTACTCTTATTGACTTATAATCTTTTTGTAAATCATCCGGCGATATCGTCCCTATACAGAAGAAGTTATCAATATATATGTATTGATGAAGCGCAAGATTTAAATAATGCCCAATACCAACTATTGTTGGCGCTTACTAATGGTGAGCATAAAAATATTATGATGGTAGGCGATTCCAATCAATCTATTTTTCACTTTAATGGTTCTTCACCTGATTTTATGGATAAAAGATTTGTTAAAGATTTTGATCCTGTGATTATTGAGCTTAATGAAAACTATCGCTCTTCAAAAGCAGTATTAAAAGCAGCAAAAAAAATAGTACCAGAAGCAGAAGGTATTGCAAATACTATCTTAGAAGGTATTTTTGAAATAAGTGATTTCAAGGATGAAGATGCCGAAGCCGAATGGATTGTTAAGAAAATAAAAGAATTGATTCAACTCAAAAATCATAATGATATTGAAGGAGATATTACATATGAAAAGATAGCCGTTCTTGCAAGGAATAAATATGTATTCAACAAACTGGAGTCACTCCTAAATAAAAATAGTCTGCCGTTTTACTACAAAATGACACCTGGCTCGATTAAGTTTGAATCCGATTTAATGAAAATATTTGATTTAGCGCTTCGTATAAAATTAAATCCACAAGATACCTTACATAAAATTCGTTTATTTGGGCTGCTAAATGTTGCCCCTGTAGAAACTACTGAATTATCAGTCGTTGCATTACGATTAGATGATGGAATGGAGAAACAGCTCTTGAAAGTTGTTATCAATTTGAATAAAGATGGGAGTAACTTTAAAAAAGAACTTGAGGTCTTTAGAGGTAATATTGCTATCGAAGATGATAATGAAAGAAGAATGGTCTTATATGATATTGAAGAACTGTTGAAACACTGGGTTAATTACGCCAGAAGAACAGATAATAAATTACTGCATCAATTTAAAAATGCGATGGCTTTGGGGCAAACCCATCCATTAACACAACATAGTGGCATCACATTAAGTACAGTACACACGATGAAAGGTCAGGAATTTGATATTGTCTTTGTTATTGGCATGGATGATGAGACTTTTCCTGATTATAGAGCTGTGCGAAGCGGGGGTATTGAGATGACACAGGAAAAAAACAATCTGTATGTTGCTTTTACCCGCGCAAAACGTTTTTTGTATGTTACCTGGCCACAAAAAAGAATGATGCCCTGGGGGGATTATAGAAAAAGGAAAATTTCAAGATTCCTAGAGGGTTTTAAATAATGACCAGAATAACCGAAAGTGAAATAGAACAATTTGCCATAGAGCAATTAGAGCATTTAGGTTATCAGTATTTATATGCCCCGGATATTGCATTTGATAGCAATACACCGGAAAGAGAATCTTTTAAAGATGTGCTTTTGCTGGAGCGACTGCAAACGGCTGTTGGCAGAATAAACCCGGATATTCCAGTAGAGGTGCGAGAGAATGCCATCAAACAGATACAGCGTTTGAACTCGCCTGAACTTATTGCCAACAACGAAGCCTTTCACCGGATGCTTACCGAAGGCATAAAGGTAAGTTATCAAAAAGACGGTAACAGTAGAGGTGATCTGGTTTGGCTAATTGATTTCAAAAATCCTGGAAACAATGATTTTCTTGTTACGAACCAATTTACCGTTATCGAAAATGACATCAACAAACGTCCTGATATTATTTTGTTTGTGAACGGCTTACCTCTGGTCATTATTGAGTTGAAAAATCCTGCAGATGAGAATGCAACCGTCAGATCTGCTTACAGACAGTTGCAGACTTACAAACAGGCAATCCCAAGCCTGTTTACTTACAATGGTTTTATGGTCATTTCCGATGGTTTAGAAGCCCGGGCAGGCTCGCTTTCTGCCGGTTTTAGCCGCTTTATGACCTGGAAATCATCAGACGGGAAGATCGAAGCTTCCCCATTAATCGGGCAACTGGAAACCCTGATTAAGGGAATACTTAATAAAGAAACTTTATTAGACCTTATTCGTCATTTCATAGTATTTGAAAAATCAAAAAAAGAAGATCAAGAGACGGGAATTATCACCATACAAACAGAAAAAAAACTGGGAGCCTACCATCAATATTATGCAGTAAACAGAGCAGTCGAATCAACATTAAGAGCGGCCGGATACTTAACTGCAGCTGCTATTTATAGTGCAAATACCGTAACGGAATCTCCCGATAGTTATGGTGTGCCGGGTGTAAAGAAGCAGCCAGTGGGAGACCGTAAAGGCGGTGTGGTCTGGCATACACAGGGAAGCGGCAAGTCCTTGTCTATGGTGTTTTATACCGGAAAAATTGTTTTAGTGCTGGATAATCCTACCGTTTTAGTTATCACCGATAGAAATGATTTGGATGACCAGTTATTTGATACTTTTGCTGCTTCAAAACAACTACTCAGGCAAGACCCTGTTCAGGCAGAAAACAGAGAACAAATAAAAGAACTGTTAAACGTTGCTTCCGGCGGGGTGATTTTTTCAACTATTCAAAAATTTCAGCCCAACGAAGGTAATGTGTACGAACAACTTTCAGACAGAAGGAATATCATTGTAATAGCCGACGAAGCACACCGGACTCAGTATGGATTCAGAGCAAAGACTATTGATGATAAAGACGAGCATGGGAATATTATTGGTAAAAAAACTGTCTACGGCTTTGCAAAATATATGCGCGATGCTTTGCCAAATGCTACTTATATAGGCTTTACGGGAACTCCGATTGAAAAAACAGATAGAAATACACCCGCGGTATTTGGAAATTATATTGATGTCTACGACATATTGCAGGCTGTTGATGATGGAGCAACGGTAAAGATTTATTATGAAAGCCGTTTGGCAAAAGTCAACCTCAGTGAAGAAGGAAAAAAACTGGTTGCAGATTTGGATGAAGAATTAGAAAAAGAAGATTTATCGGAAACTCAGAAAGCCAAAGCAAAATGGACACAGTTAGAGACCTTAATAGGAAGCAAAGAACGTATGAAGAAGATTGTCAGTGACATAGTCAATCATTTTGAACAGAGGCAAGAAGTGTTTGAAGGTAAAGGAATAGTTGTTGCTATGTCAAGACGGATTGCTGCCGACTTGTACGATGAGATAATTAAAATTAAACCAGAGTGGCACAACGATGACTTGAAAAAAGGAGTCGTCAAAGTAGTAATGACATCTTCCTCTTCCGACGGTCCGGAAATTTCAAAGCATTATACTACAAAAGAACAGAGAAGAGCTTTGGCCGAGAGGATGAAGAACCCGGAAGATGAATTGAAACTGGTAATTGTGCGGGATATGTGGCTTACTGGTTTTGATGTTCCAAGTTTACATACGATGTATATCGACAAACCTATGAAAGGCCATACCCTTATGCAGGCAATAGCAAGGGTGAACAGGGTCTATAAAGATAAGCCCGGTGGATTAATTGTTGATTACCTTGGAATTGCGTCCGATCTGAAAGAAGCTTTGTCATTCTATTCCGACAGCGGAGGAAAAGGCGATCCCGCAATTCTCCAGGAAAAAGCTGTTCAGTTGATGTTGGAGAAAATGGAAGTTGTTTCCCAAATGTTTTATGGTTTTTCTTATAAGGAGTATTTTAGGGCGGACACATCAAGAAAGTTATCAATAATTCTTGAAGCCGAGGAGTATATATTAGGACTTGAAAATGGCAGAAAAAGATATATTGACGAGGTAACAGCTTTATCAAAAGCATTTGCCATTGCAATACCTCATGAACAGGCATTAGCGGTAAAAGACGAAATTGCATTTTTTCAGGCCGTTAAATCCAGATTAACAAAGTTTGATAGTACAGTATCAGGTAGAACAGATGAGGAGATTGAAACCGTAATAAGGCAAGTTATCGATAAAGCACTGGTAACCGAGCAAGTCATAGATGTTTTTGATGCCGCAGGTATTAAAAAACCAGACATATCCATTCTTTCTGAAGAATTCCTTCTGGAAGTTAAAAACATGGAGCATAAAAATATTGCCCTGGAGGTTCTGAAGAAACTGCTCAATAATGAAATAAAATCAAGGATTAAAAGTAACCTTGTGCAAAGTAAATCTCTGATGGAGATGCTTGAAAATGCTATTAAAAAATACCACAATAAAATTTTAACTGCAGCAGAAGTTATTGAAGAACTGATTGAGATTGCCAAAGAAATCCAAAAGATGGACAAAGAGCCGGAGGAAATGGGTTTATCAGAATATGAATATGGTTTTTACACTGCGGTTGCTAACAATGAAAGCGCAAGAGAATTAATGGGAAAAGATAAATTGCGTGAACTGGCGGTTGTTTTATTTGAAAGAGTTAAGCAAAATGC
>JAFDHQ010000073.1 GCA_019308685.1 Deltaproteobacteria bacterium | reverse complement strand
ACGGTAGAGGTTATGAAAATGCTTGATTTAACACCGATAAGCGAACCGAGTGAATCCGAACTATCCATTTTTCTATCGCGAAAGATACCGGCGGTGACCCTCGGAATTACCCGAGGAGAAAACCATCAACATATCAATGCCACTGCCGAAATTGAACCCATGTTCAAAGGGATCGCACAGATTATCGGAGTGATTATGGCCATTGACAGCGGGGTATGCGATGAAGAGTAGCTGGCTTGAAAAAAATACATTCCATTATTCTGAATTTAACGATCTCAATCGACTTGTTGAGGAAAAACAAAGAAAAAATCTGAAAATTTCTTTGTGCCTGCCCACCTTAAATGAAGAAAAGACCATAGCAAAAGAAATTCTGATTGTAAAATCAGAGCTAATGACCCGCTATCCGCTTCTTGACGAAATTGTTGTTATCGACTCCGAATCAACAGATAGAACCAGAGAAATCGCCAGATCATTTGGTGCTGATGTTTATAAAGCAACGGAAATTTTACCTGATCTTGAAACGTTCAAAGGCAAAGGTGAAAATCTCTGGAAAGCTCTTTATGTTACCCAGGGTGATATCATCGTTTACATTGATGCAGACATAAAAAACATCCACCATCGGTTTGTATATGCCCTTTTAGGGCCACTTATCCTTTTTGATCATATTAAATACGTTAAGGCATTTTATGACAGACCGATTGCTATCGGAAAAAGCAAAATCAGGCCCACCGGCGGCGGCCGGGTTACCGAACTTGTGGTTAGACCCCTGTTTTCTCTATTTTTTCCGGAGCTCACCCAGATTTTACAACCATTATCGGGTGAATATGCCGGCTTTCGAGAAATATTTGAAGCCATTCCGTTTCCCATAGGGTACGGGGTTGAAACCAGCATGATTCTTGATATCTATGAAAAATGGGGACTTGACGTTATTGCTCAGGTTGATCTTGACAGACGGATTCACAGAAATCAGGACACCAGAGCATTAGGAAAAATGGCGTTTGTCGTTCTCATGACCTTTATCAATCGCAAAATAAGATTAGGGATGATCGATATCAAAGAAGACCTTTCCAGTGAAATGATACAGTATAATCTTATAAAAGACGAATACAAACCGGATATTTTTCAAATAGAAGGGCAGGAAAGACCGCCGATTATTGAAATCCCGGCGTACAGAAAAAAATTTAAATAGTGTCCATCAATAAATGGTTTTTTTGGCCAATCCGCCGGAGGCGGACAAGTTTCTGCGTTATGTTCAAAAAATAATTCGCCAAAGTTCGGTGGCGAATATTTTTCACATGCCTTGATCTTGAACAAAAATCCTCATTTCTGGATGGACACTAAAGAAATAATTAAAAAGTTATACCAACTTTGCCGAGTTCTAAATTAATCGACCCTTGCAACCGCAAACTGAACTATCTTCGTATATCTATTACCGACCGTTGCAATCTCAAATGCATATCCTGTGTGCCCTACGGATTTATTTGAAAACTTCCGCATAAAGAAATACTAAGCTATTATGAAAAAATATTGCGTATTGTTAGGATAAGTGTGCGCCTTGAAATTTATCGACAGGCTTAAAATTTAATCTGCCACTGGGCTTTGGTGGGGTAATGATTGAAATACGGTTGGCGGATGACAAAAAAATGCCTGGGCCGCATCAGTGGGAGGCTACATTTTCTCGCACAAGTCATCAGGTTACGACCCAGGCTGTTAAAACAATTACCCTCCAAAAAGGAGGGCTATAATTTATTTTGGATGTCTGGTAACAGAAATAAAACAACTAATCAAGGTTTATTTTTAAAAAATACAATTTTTTTTTAAGTTTATGTCAATCCGTTTTTATAATTTGCTGCTTTATCTTTGTTTTTAACAAGAAAATTAGTAATACCCATCAGGACGCCTTCGGGCAGAAAGACGAGCACCAGACAAAGAAAAACACCATATGCAATGATATGATATTGTTTTGCAATGTGGAGTGCTTCGGAAATACAGGTAAGAACTCCGGCACCCAGGAGAGAACCCCATAGACTTCCCATTCCGCCAACGATAACCATGGTGACGACCTGGATGGAATAATGGAAATCGTAAGAACTGGGGCTGATAAAAGTAATGTAGTGGGCATAAAGGCTTCCGGAGATGGATGCGAACATGGCGCTCAAGACAAAGATTTTTACTTTATAATCGGCGGTATTAACTCCCAGGGAGTTTGCAGCCACTTCACTGCCGGATATCGCGCGTAACGCTCGACCCACTCTGGAATTCAGTAAATTTCTGGCCGCAACCATGCATAAAAAAACAAAGCTCCAGATCAGATAAAAATTTTTAAGATCATTATCAAAAACCCATCCGCCAATAGCCAGTGGCGGTATACCCATCAAACCGTCATGGCCACCGGTGAATTGCTCCAGCTCACCCATGAGAATATTGATAATGATACCGAATCCCAAAGTGGCCATTACCAGATAGTGACCCCGGAGCTTCAGTGACGGATATCCGATCAAATATGCGACAGCTCCCGTGGCCATCATTCCCACCACCATGGCCGGCCATAAAGGAAATCCATAGTTTACGGTGAGTATCCCCGAGAAGTAGGACCCCAGTCCATAAAACGCGGCATGGCCCAATGAAATCTGCCCGGCAAATCCGATAAGCAGGTTCAGCCCCACAACCACAATGGTATTGAGACCGATCACGTTCAGAACAATAAAATAATATTTGCTCTCCACAAATAGGGGGAGGACAATAATGATAACGGCCAGTGCTCCGAAACCGAGAATGTCTTTCTGTTTTATCAGATTGTTCATTTTTTATGAAAAATTCGCCCTAAACTCTTTCCGCCTCTCCATATCCCATAATTCCTGCAGGTTTCAGGAAAAGAACCAAAAGGAGAACGAAAAATGCAATAGCGTCTTTATACTGAGAAGATATCAGGCCTGCGCCCAGTGATTCCAGAAGACCCAAGATTACACCGCCCAGTATTGCACCTGCAAAATTACCGTATCCACCCAGAATAGCTGCGGCAAACCCCTTCAATCCCAGCATGATGCCCGTATCATAGGAAGTCGTGGAAATCGGCGCTATAATTATCCCGGCCACCGCTCCCAAGGCGCCGCTGAAAGCAAAGGAAAAAAGTATGATACGATTCACCGAAATACCCACCAAGGCAGCCGCCCTTCGATTCACCGATGTGGCTCGCATGGCCTTTCCCATTAATGTTTTCTTGAAAAAATAATGGAGCATGAGCATGACCAGCACGGTAATCGCAAATACCCAGATGTGCTGGGGTACGATAGTTCCTCCTCCCAGAAGATGGATCGGGTTTTCTCCGGAGAAGGCCGGGACACCGACATTGTCGGTCCCCCAGACTTCCTGTGCAGTTCCCCGAAGAACTTCTGACAGCCCAATGGTCAAAAATATCAGAACGATGATTTCTTTTGACCGGGCATGCCGTATGGGTCCTATCTCTATTAGCGCACCGATGATGGCAACTCCGGCCATGGATATAAAAAAGGAGATCATCGGATTAACCTTAAAAAGAACGACCAGGGAGTACATAAACATGCCACCAAGGGATATGAATTCACACTGAGCAAAATTGACAATTCCGGTGGCGTTATGGATAATATTAAACCCCATGGCCACGATGGCGTAAATAGCGCCAATAGTCAAACCGGTAACGATATACTGGGCGATTTGTTGTGAAAAATCCATAAACTAATCAAGCAGTTTCCAGCTTCCTTTGGTGGCCTTGATCATAACAATGTCTTTCATTGACAAACCATTATGATCCTGGGGGCTTATATTGTAAATGCCACTCATGCCGACATAACCTTTAGTGTTTTCAATGGCATCCCGGATTTTTGCCCGGTCGGGTCCAGCCTTTTTAATGGCCTCAATAACGATGAACGCCGCATCCGCTCCATAGGCAACCATTGTTCCCGGCTCATGCTTGAATTTTTCTTTATACGCTTTTACATAGTCTATGATTTTCTTTTTCTGGATGTCCGTGTCGGGAAGTTGATCCCCTACCACGATTTTGGTGGAAGGCATTATCACACCCTCTCCGGCATCTCCGGCAACCTTCCAGAAGATAGGATCTCCGGCACCGTGACATTCAAACAAAGGCGCCTTAATGCCCAACTGCTTGACATTTTTGGCTATAATTCCCATGGCAGGACCCACCGTCCAGGCGATGATTCCGTCAATGCCTTTGGCGTTAATGTGCGTCAACTGGGCGGTAATATCAACGTCTTTGGGTTGAAAGGCCTCTTGGGCAACAACCGTTACATTGTACTTGGGCGCCTGGATCGTTACGTTCTTGAGACCATCTTTTCCGAATCCTTCGTTGGAATAGAGAAATCCTATCTTTTTGATGCCATGTTTACTCATATACTGGCAGATCTTTCCCATTGCATCTGAGGCCTTATACGGAGATTTAAACGTCCATTTGGGGAACGAATTTGGATCGTTTTTATCCAGAGGCGCCTTGAGGATAACATCTCCTCCTGAATGCATGAAGGTCGGAATCTTTTCCTTTTCAATGAAACCTCTCATTGCCATGGCGGTTCCGGTAAGTGTCGGTCCGATAATTGCCACCACATCTTGGGATTCCAAAACTTTTTTCAAGGCCATGACCGCTTTGGTGGGGTTGCTCTCTGTATCTTCCATCACCATTTCCAGCATACGGCCGTTGATGCCTCCTTTTTGATTCACATCGTCTATGGCAAGTAAGACGGCATCCCGCTGGGCGGTTCCGATATGGGCGGCGCGGCCGGTTAGAGCAAAAATACCCGCAATTTTAATGGGCTCAGCACAATAACAAAATGGCGTTCCCATAATAAAACTGACAGCCAAGACGACTACGACAACCATAAAAAATCTTCTTTTCATTTTTTCCTCCTAATGTATTTGGGTATATACTTTTCCGGTCAGGTTATATAAAATTTTTCACCCCCCTTCTTTTTTTCCATTTTTAAGTGGTTTTTTTTGTTGAACATTGGGTATTGGATATTTGAAATTTCATCATCGAAAAGATTTTGTCGATATTGCTTTAATAAACGCCTAAGAATCCTGTCCAAGATAAGCTCTTTTTACTTCCTCATCCTCAAGAAGATCAGATGCTTTTCCCTGAAGTTGAATTTTTCCGGTTTTGAGTACATACGCTCGGTCAGATATCCTGAGCGCTGCTCTTGCATTCTGTTCTACCAGAAGAATGGTGGTTCCCTCCTTTCTGAGTCTTTCAATAACAGAGATAATTTCTTGGACCACAAGCGGTGCAAGACCCAGCGAGGGTTCATCCAGGAGCAAAAGGACCGGTTTTCCCATCAACCCCCTGCCAATCGCCAGCATCTGCTGTTCTCCTCCGCTAAGCGTTTCCGCTCTTTGATTCAGCCTTTTTTCAAGAACCGGGAAAAGCTGCAATATGTATTTAAAATCTTCCGATATCTTTTTTTTGTTCCGCTTTCCTCTCCTCCGATAGGCCCCAAGTTCGAGATTCTCCCGGACCGTTAACGGCCCAAAAAGATGCCTTCCTTCAGGAACCTGGATGATGCCCAGTTCTACGATTTTTTCAGGAGAAAAAGATACGATATTCTTTCCTTTAAAAACTATTTTTCCACGTGAAGGTCTGATGATACCGGAAATAAGGTTTAAGAGAGTTGTCTTGCCGGCGCCGTTTCCACCGACCAAAGCCAAAATCTCTCCTTCCGCCAGGGCAAGAAAAATCTCATCAAGTGCTTGAACACCGCTATAGTGGGAGCTTATGCCGTCTATTTTGAGCACAATCGGTTAAAACTCCTTTCCCAGATATGCCTCAATGACTTTAGGATTATTTTGTATCTCTTTAGAACTCCCTTCTGCAATTTTTTCCCCGTAATTGAGCACCGTAATAATATTTGAGATGTCCATTATTAGATTCATATCATGTTCCACCAGAATAACGGTTATCCCTTTTTCCCTGATTTTGAGAATGGTACGGGACATCTCTTTGGTCTCTTGTAAATTAAGGCCGGCCACCGGCTCATCAAGGAAAAGAAGTCTGGGTTCCATAGCCAGTGCGCGGGCTATTTCCACCCGTTTTTGATCTCCATAGGGAAGACCGGCCACACGCAGATCCGCCTTTGAATCCAGGTCTAAAAATTCCAACATGGCATCGGTTTTTTGCCGTATAATTTTTTCTTCTTTCCGCACCATGGGGGTATACAGAAGGCACCTTAAAAATCCGGAATGACTTCTGCTATGAAGTCCCACCATGATATTTTCTCGAACCGTCATATTCTGGAAGACCTGGATATTCTGGAAGGTTCTACCGATTCCCATATGGGCCACCTGATAAGGGCTTTTTCTAATCAGGTTTCGGCCCTCAAAAAAGATATGGCCGGATCCGGGAGGATATATCCCTGTAATCAGGTTAATCGCGGTGGTTTTTCCTGCGCCATTGGGGCCGATAATGGAGAAGATCAATCCTTTTTCAACTTTGAGGGACAGATGGTTTATAGCCTGCAACCCCCCAAAATTTTTAGATATATCTTTTAGCTCAAGAATATAATCGGAACTATACACAATAAAAGGAACTCCTCAATCAGTGAGCTTGCTGTTTTATTGAAAGCTCTGTCTTCCAACCCCTATTGATCATGAGAATCTAAGCCTCACTTGTACTATTATTCCTGTGATCAAATACCCTCTGGCTCTTTCGCTGCGTTCGCGGCAGGTCTCCATGATCCAAAATCTCAACCTGGCACCTCACCAATATTTTGCGCCGGATCTCCGTTTCCAGTCGTTCGGCTAAATGTATGTCATTAACGTTGTCCGTATCTGCTGCCCGTTCAACCTTGATCAGCATCATATCCCGTCCGCTTTCCCGTTGTTTGAGATGTATCTGAAATTCACTGCCAATTCCGTCTACCTTGCTCAGGACATGGTCGATTTGGCTCGGATAGATATTTACCGCCCGGTATATAAACATATCATCCGTACGGCCGAGGATCCGGTCATGCATGGGTAACGGCACGCCACAGGAACATTTCTGATTAAAAAGGCGTGTAACGTCATGGGTACGATAGCGAATCAAGGGACTTCCTTCTTTGCTCAAGGTCGTGACAACCAGTTCTCCCTGTTGGCCGTAAGGAACCGGTTTTAGTGTTTCCGGGTCGAGAATCTCAAAAATAAAATGATCAGCCCAGTAATGGATGCCGTTGTGATGCCTGCAGTCGAGGCCCGTACCCGGCCCATAAAGTTCCGTCAACCCGTAAATATCAAAAATATGCTCAACACCCATCAGTTCTTTGATCCGTGTTCGCATGGAAAGACTGTGGCGTTCCGCGCCAAGGATAATCTTATTCACTTTGATGCGGGATAAGAGGTTGCGTTTATGAATCTCTTCGGCCATGAGCAGAGCCATGGATGCCGTGGAACAGAATACAGTGGTTTGCATATCTACCATCATTTCACAATGCATTTCCGCGTTGGCAGGTCCTATCGGCACTGCCATGGCGCCGAAACGTTCACAGCCTGCCTGAAATCCCACACCTGCAGTCCATAAACCATATCCCACGGCTATTTGTACACGATCTTCAAGGGTTAAACCCGCAATCTCATAGCATCTGGCAAAAATATCCGCCCATACATCAATATCTCTTTGTGTGTAGCAAAGCACCTTACGCTTCCCGGTGGTCCCTGAAGAAGCATGAATCCGGACAATGTTTTTAAAAGGTGCCGCCCTCAAAGGAAAAGGATATTCTTGCTGCAAATCGTTTTTATCGGTAAAAGGGAGGTGCTCGATATCTTCAAGCGACCGTATATCTTCAGGTCGTATGTTTGCATTATCGAGTTTCTTTTTATAGAATGACGAATTATTATAAGCGTGGCCGACCGTCCATTTAAGGCCGTCACGCTGAATCTTTTTTAATTTGTCATCGTTCAAATCATAAGGAATAAAACTCATAATAAACTCCTATAGTTATACCATCGCTTCGCGATTCCATATCATGCGGCTTTGCCGCTCTAAAAAAGGGAATTCCTATACTATTAAGTTGAGGAATCGGGAAGTTTTTTCGATTCCATCGCTTCATGAATAATCAGCGACACCATCATACTAACTCAAACAGTGTATGATTTCGCTGCTGATCATTCATTATGCTATTGACTAAGCTTTATAAGAAAAAAAGCCGGTAATCCGAGAAGAAGCACCGGCTTTTAAATCAAAAGAGCTATGAGCTACTTCCGGGTCGATGAGCGAAGCTTCTCACAGCTCTAAATTTTTTATTTTTACTCAGAATGGTGAGCAAGCTTCATTAACTTCGCCACCACCACCAAAATAAAAGTTTCATTTTTTTCCTCGTTTTTTAGGAACAAGTTTTTTCCACTTACCTGAGTTGAATCTTTTTGTCAAGGAACTATACATCATGACACCGGAATTTCGCACATTTTATTTTTGTAAACCCTTCGTTTTGTTTAACGGACTGAGTGAGTACGGAATTTCTGATAATGATAAGAAGTCGATAAAGTCTAAAAAAACCCCGGATAACCATTTTTTTATTGAAATTTTTAATTAGAAATATAATATAGGGCAAATTTTTTTTGCTATTTGATGAGGAGGAAGAGGATGGAGAGAATACGAATCGGTGTATGGTGTCTGATTATGGTTTTTGTTTTTGAGATATTGTTTCAAATTGCAGGCACAGATATAGGATATAGCGAACAAAATCAAGAGGATATGATCGTGCCCATGGGTGTTATCATACTTAAACCGGATGTTTCTGTGGAACAGAAAAAATCTTCTGTTGAATTCAATCATTCCAAGCACTTTCTTTATGATTGCCGAACCTGTCATCACAAATGGAAAGGGAATGACAAAATTACCAATTGTACAACTTCAAATTGTCATGATTTGCTCAAATCACCGAAAAAGCCCACAAAATATATGGCTTATACGGATACGGGAATAAAATATTATAAGTATGCCTTTCATCAAAGCTGCATTGGATGTCACAAAGAGATAAAAATCAAGAGAAAAAAAATGGAAATGTCATTTGCAACCCATGAAGAGAAGTTGCCTAAAACCGGTCCAACCGGTTGCATCGAGTGTCACCCCAAAGAATAACCTTGACGGCTTCGTAAAAAGTCCAACTTCTGCGTTGCGCTGCATATTTCGTCACTGCAGCGTACAATAAGTACGCCTCATTCCTCAGGATTTGCGCGCCTTGAATTTGGAGCTTTTTACTTTGCCGTCGGATTTTGACTTTTTACGAGTTCATCAACCTTGCTGCTTAAAAGATGTTAAAAGAAAAGAAAATTGCATCATTAATCAGAGAAAACAGAACCCTGTTTATTATTATTGCAGTGGTTCTTTTTCTGGTTGAACTTGAAATTTTTGCGCTTGCCGTAATGAAATCCGGACGCAAATCATGGCTTCAAGTGATTGATGCTAATGGGAATGTAATACATGAAACAGACGGTAAGAATCTAAGTGATTTCAATAAATATTATTTTGAAAAAACCTTCGGCCCGTTTGAACACTACCAAGTTAAGCTAGCAACCAAAGACTTTCCTTTTCCGTTCAGAGCCTGGTTCGTGGCGGCCGTGGGTATCCCGATTGGTGCTATTCTTTTATTTGCGTTTGCCGTTCAAGCCTATCTATCCCTTTTTTATAAGGAACGGAATTCAGATGAATACCCTGTGAAAAAAAACGAGTATGAATACCGTTTTGAGAAAGTCATCGCCGCCGTCAGCTGTTTCAACATCTTTACCATCGCCAGCCAAGCTGAAATCGATAAATATCGCCTGCAGCTTGAATTTGATCACGGAAACAAATATCCACTCCGGCTGGTACACGATCAAAAAGAAACCACCGACGGGTCGCTTTGAACCGCAGCATTAAAAAGTTAATTTCGAAACATGAGCCGGTTCGGCAACTATTTTGCCTTGACATTTGCCTTGTTATTTGCCATGAAGCATTTTGTTGAGCTATAAGTATTATAAGGGCCCGGCGGTTTCTGCGGGTTGATTTCGCTCTAAAGGATTTTTCCCTTTGCCGGCGTGACGACCTGAAGCTTGGGACTTTAAATGAAAGGATTTAATAAGGAGGTCAAAATTATGGCAAACGGGATTGTAAAGTGGTTTAGTGACAAAAAAGGGTTTGGATTTATTGAACAGGAAGACGGTACGGACATTTTTGTCCATTATTCTTCCATTAATATGGATGGGTTCAAGACCCTGGCTGAAGGAGAACGGGTGACTTTTGACGTTGAAGAAAGCGACCGCGGACCATCGGCAAAAAATGTCCAAAAATCTTAGTTTCCAAAAAACTATACTATCGAAGGCATCTCATTGAAACAAGACGGGATGCCTTTTTTATTTGTTTCGAAGCCAGCTCTCCAGGCGGCGAAGACCTTCTTTTATCGAGACCCGGGGGGTATATCCCAGATCTTTTTCGGCAGCGCTGATATCGAACCAGTGGGTTTTTGCGAGTTCATCTGCCAAAAAGCGCGTCATTCGGGGCTCTCCGCTGATATGAAAAGCTCTGTATGCGAATTCGAGTATACATCCGATCAGCCATGCGATCCTGCGGGGCATGGATCGCTGGACAGGCGCGAGACCTGCCGCCTTTAAAATATAATTTATCATATCCCATAAAGGAACAGGGTCTCCCTGGCTGATGAAATATATATTTCCGGAAAGTTTCGGATTCTTTCCCAAACCATCCGCAGCCAGAATATGGGCATCTGCAGCATTGTCTATGTAAACCGTGTCTACAAGGTTTTTACCGTTGCCCACTCTTATCAGATTTTTCGCTCTTGAGATAATCCTGGGGACAAAATGTTTATCCCGGGGTCCCCATATCAAATGAGGCCTCAAAATTATTGTCATTAACCCCTCGCCGGCAGCCTTGATGACATTCTGTTCGGCAATGGCCTTTGTTTTCGGGTAATGCGCATAATATGTTGCCGGATAAGGGACAGATTCGTTAACCCCTTCCATGTCCGTACCGTTAAAGACAACGCTGGGCGAACTGGTATAAATCAGCCCTGAAATATTATGCTTTATACAGCCGGCAATAACGTTTTGCGTGCCGATGACATTGGTTTTGTAGTAGTCGGAATAATTCCCCCAGATCCCGGCTTTGGCTGCGGTATGAAAAACAAGGTCCACGCCCTTTAATGCTTGTTCCATTGCAGTGTTATCACAGATATCGCCCTGTACCTGTTCAATACCCATGGACGCGAGTTCGGAGTGTAGATTTCGTGAAAAACTTCGGACATGATCGCTTCTTTGCACCAGCAGTTTTACAATGGCTCTGCCCAAAAAACCTCCACCCCCGGTAACCAGAACTTTTTTGGAAGCGTTTGCTTTTATGGATTCATGATTTTTCATTTATTTAATTTTTTTTCTGCCCATATTGCCAGTTTTTCACGGAAAATCTTTGAATTGTGACGGATGTCTACCGGAAAAGACTTGCAAAACAATATGCTGTTGATGTTTTTTGTCAATTCGTTTTGCTGGGCAAGTTCAAAAAGCTCTTTTTTAATTTCCTTTTTAGTATATTTATTTTTTCCATGTTCCAGTTCGATGCATATGATGGGTTTTTGTCGATCCATAGGACCTATTCCTACAAGGGCACTTCGAAACACCAGGGGATGATTGTTAAAAATCGCCTCGCAAGGGATAGTAAAAAGCGTCGTTTTTTCAGTGGTCACGCGATGGCTTTTGCGACCGCAAAACCATATCCTTCCCTTTGAATCAAACCATCCGAGATCACCCATCCGATGCCAGATCGTATGACCGTCTTTAATTTTGGCCAGTGCATCTGCTGTCGGTCTTTCAAAATAGTTTCGGGTTACCAGATCTCCTTTAACCGTTATCTCACCAATTTCGTTGTCTTCAACCACAAGATCGTTTGACCACTTATTGATAGGGTCGTCGCTGATTTTGATAATGCGTACGTCCAAATCGTTGATAGGGCGTCCGATACAGATACCGTAGCCCTGCTCGCTGAGTTTTCTGGTTTCAGACAGGATTTCATTGCTCGAGATCGATATGACAGGCACCGCTTCAGTGGCGCCGTATGGCGTATGAATCTCAGCATCGTCACACAGCATGAAGGAAAACTGCTCAATAACAGATGGTGATACCGGCGCTCCGGCTGAGATTACCCTTTTCAAAGACGGCAGCTTGATGCGTTTTTGTTTGCCGTATTTGCCGACGCGATTCAACAGGGCGGGTGAGGCGAACATGCTGGTAACCCCCTGGTTTACAATAGCCTCGATGATCTTTTTAGGGTTTACCCGGGCAGGTTTTGTGGGGTCCATATCCGGTATCACTGAAGTGATTCCCAACGCCGGCCAAAAAAGCGCAAAAAGCGGAAATGTGGAAAGATCTATTTCATGGGTTGAAATGCCCAAGTGGGATTTTATATGACGGAGCTGGGCGTCAAAGTTGCCATGAGTGTATACCGCACCCTTGGCTGGCCCCGTGCTGCCGGTGGTAAAAAGGATGGCGGCCATCTCATCCCGACCGGTCTTCGCCATTTCATAGGCCCTCCAGGGAACTTGACGCACACGGCTGAGTGTAGCACCTTTCAAAAACCAGCGCCGGCCCACGGTTATCCATGTCCTTACCGTATTGAAATATTTTGGATAAAGGGTTGGAAGTACATGAGCAACAGGAATACCGATAAACGCATGGGGACGGCCTTCTCTGAAGCAGTCGAGCATACGGCGTATTCCCATTCCGGGATCGACGATAACCGGAACTGCTCCGGTTTTGAAAAGTGCAAATATGATAATAAAAAATTCCAGGCCGGGTTTTACCATCAAAATGGTCCGGGTACCGCGATTGATGCCTATTTTTTCAAAGCCGTGGGCCAAACAGTCGGATTCCCGATCGAGTTGTAGAAAGGTAAGATGCAAACAGTCGGATTCCCGATCGAGTTGTAGAAAGGTAAGATGAGAATATGAAACCCTTCCATTAGGATCGCGGGCTGCAGGATAAACCACCGCTCTTTTATATGGCGCTATTTTCATTGGTTCGAATCAATTTCAGGTTCGATGATGCAACCTTATATTCTCTATGGGCAGATCAGTTTGATTGTTGGAAAATATGTTCGGTACCTGGTTACATCTCGTGTAATTAAGTCCAGATCAAGTACAGCTGCTTGTGCTCCAATATAGAAATTGGGCAAAGAAGATCTCTTGATTCCTTTGTCCGCTCTATACTTGAGATAAGCTTTCCCCGCCAGAAAAAGAGCTTCTTTTGGAATTTCCAACATCTGGAATCCGCCTTTATGGAGAGCTGACTCCAATTCCTCTATCTTTTCAAAACCAACAGAGACTTCAGTGTAGACTATTGGGTTAATATAGAGCGTTGTGTAAGCGCTATAATTTGCCAATGCAGATTCAGACCAATCAGCCCAAGGATCATCAAGGAAAATGTCTAAAATAACGTTTGAGTCAACGAGAAGGCCCTTCATCTATCTGCCCTCGTTAAGGCCATAATCTCATCTGTCGTCATTTTGACGGTTGCAACGCCACGTAATTTTGCAAATTTGCGGGTCACAGCTTTTTTCCCTTTTTGTTTCACTAAAAATACGCGGCCTTCCTCCTCGACGAAATCAACTTCTGTTGCTGGGGTTATCCCCAATTTTTCGCGAATGTGCTGGGGAATTGTAACTTGACCTTTTGTGGTTACTCTCATAATTTGACCTCCAGTAATAAGTATTACTGGTAATAGTAATGCATTGTATGGGCAAAATCAATACCAATTTATAGCATCGAACGCAAAGGTCAGGTGCAACCAAAGCAGAGTCACCACGACCTTTGAAAAAAAATTAAAATTTAAGCAACGAAAGCCTTTGATAAAGCAAACTCGGCTTTGGTTGTCACCTGCACTGTTTTGTGTACGCTCGGCATGGGCGTGAACTTATGGGGTGAAAGTTCCCTATACGTGAATCCTGTTAATGTTAATGTTTTTAGTATATTAACAAAAGTATTAGCCGAAGGCAAGGGCGTTTCCGTGAGTTCAAACGGCGGGTTAAACACTTGACCGGCAGAAGCTGGTTTGTATCGATGGAATACCGATATAAGAAGCTTGCTCAGTATATTCGCGGCCGGATGAACTACTTTGGAATATCGGAGTACTATCGACCGATTCCGGAAATAG
Organism: Deltaproteobacteria bacterium; assembly: GCA_019308685.1. Classification (GTDB taxonomy): domain Bacteria; phylum Desulfobacterota; class Desulfobacteria; order Desulfobacterales; family UBA11574; genus S5133MH16. The sequence goes on along the minus strand of JAFDHQ010000073.1, from coordinate 1,868 downwards.
ATCATTGGCTGCGAAGGCGCGTGCGCATGTGCTATTGGAAGCAATGGCGCTACGTCCGCACAAAAATTCGCAACCTTCTCAGGCTCGGCACCCATCCGGGTGTAGCTATTCCCATGTGCCTGACAAGAAAAGGCCCCTGGCGAAGTGCGAGAACCATGGCGACCCAAACCGGCATGACTAACCAATGGCTTAAGGATCAAGGTCTTGTGTCTGTCAAAGAACTGTGGGTGAAAATTCACTACCCAGCTACGGTTCGGTAAGCTCTGTGAACGGCCTAAGTGAGCTTGTCCTGAGCCTGCCGAAGGAGACCCGCATGCTAGGTGGTGTGGGGAGGGGGAGAGCAAGACTCCCCCTTACCCGATTATGCTTTCCCTTTTAGGATGCCCACTTAATCGAAATCTTGCGACCCGATTGGACGCAGTCCCTCAAATAAAGGTTGATCAAATTCTGATAAGGTATTCCAGTATCTTCTGACATCCGTTTAAAATATTCAATGATGTCGATACCCATTCGAATAGTTACTTGTTTCTTCAACCTTTTCGCATAAGGATTTTTGCGTCCTTTCATTTTTGAAAAATCGTATTCTTTCCTCATAAATTTTCTCCGGTATATGCTTTTTGTTCTTTTTTCGTCGCTTTTCTGGCTGATATGATCCTGATTTCTGTCTCGTCTTCTCTTAATGTGTAGCTTACAACCAAAACTCGAACTTTGTAACTGAGTCCCAACATCAAGAACCTATCTTCAGATTCTGAGTGGTCAGGATCATAATACTCGATGGCATGTTCATTATAAAAAATTGATTGAGCTTCATCAAATGATACCCTGTGTTTCTTTTGATTGGCTAAATTTTTCCGATCGTCCCAGGAAAAGCTGATTGATTTCATAAATACATTGTAAATATGTTGTAATTTATTGTCAAGAGGGTAATTGGGTAGGAGATCAGATGCATAACGGGCGCGAGATGAGCTGTACGCCCGACTTTGGGGAAATGATGATAGCTCCTTTCGCGGTATTGCTGGTAATGGGTTATTAAGATTATTTTTCGTATATCTCGGTAGATCGTTAACGGGTCATCATTTTGCCCAACCAAGGGGGCAAGCGAAGTGCAGCCGTGACCGAAGGGAGCGGTGCTGCTCCATTGAGTGGTTCGCGCCGCCGCAGGCGCGTCAACAATTTAATTGACCAGAAAAAAATTCTGCAATTTGTGATATAAAGGATGATATTGCAGAAAATATTCTGTGTTAACATATTCAGCAATAACAATATATTAATAAATTACAGAGTAAATAAGTGTAAAATTTGAAGATATTATGCGGAAACCAATGGGGCATGTCAAGGACAATAACGGGCGGAAAAAAGGAAATTATTAGATCTTGCAATGGAAATATTGAGACGCAAGCACTACAGCATCCGAACGGAAGATGCCTATGTTGGATGTATTACACGATATATATATTTTCATAACAAACGACATCCCAAATGTTTTAAATATTTCATTAGAGGGCGAGAAAATTGATGCCGTCCGGGCGCGAAAAAAGCGAAATCTTCCGGTGGTGATGACCAAAGATTAAGGGCTCGCGCAAAAATAACTTCACATTTTTACATCTTAGCTTCAGCCCATCTTTGGCTGATACCTCACTCGCAAAATCCTCGAAATAGCTCGCTATTCCTGTGGTTTTGCTCTTTCGGATCAGCCAAATTCGGACCAAATCTGAGCGCCAATTCTGCGAAGTTATTTCTGCGCGAACCCTAAGTTAAAAAAGTAATCATGGCCATGTCAGGTGTAAATCAATTGATGGCAAAATTGATTTATGGTAGTGGAAAGAACAGATTCTGGAAATTGTTCAGTCAAACATGGAGGCTGTTGT